>NZ_JBQQBW010000013.1:0-95592 GCF_052245415.1 Streptomyces sp. 8N706
CGCCTTGTTCCTGTCCTTGCCGCCCTGGCCCGGCACGGCCGAGTCGTCGCCCCTGGCCGTGCTGTTGCCCGACGACTGGCCCCGCCCGTCCGGGGAGGAAGTGCGGTCGCCCGGCTCGCGCCCTCCGGCACCGCTCTGCCGGTCCCCCGCGGAGGCGCCCGCTTCCGGGCCCAGCGGAGGGAGGTCCCTGTCCTCAGTGGTGGACGGCGGCGCTGAGTCCGGGCCCGTCGCGCCCACGGACACGCTCTCTGCGGGCAGCGGCTCGCCGCCGCCGAACGGGGTGGGCAGCACCCCCGCAATCGCGAAACCGCCGAGCGCGCACCCGGCCAGCGCCACCGCCAGACCGGCGCGCAGCGGCCGGCCGATACGGAAGGGACGGCAGGCCCGGGATGCCCTGGGTCTACCGATGCGTACGGTCGGTGGGGCCTCCGGGTGAGCGATCGCTTCGCCGCGCGTAGATTCGGGGCACGAAGCGTCGGCGCGTGCTTCTCTCACCTTGCGGAAGGCCGCCAGTGCCCCCTCCTCGCCAGGGAGTTCCGCCTCGGTGAGCCCCGCCCCGGGGCCGGGCGGGCGGGTGTCCGCGGCATCGGCGAGCGCCGCCGCGAGCCGTTCCGCCCGGGCACGCGCGGCCCCGTCGCCCGCTCCGACGGCGGCGTCGGCTGGTTCGCCGCGCAGCAACCGCTCCGCAGCGTCCTCGTCCAGCCAGCTGTACCGGTCGTCGGCCATCACATGTCCTTCTGCGTCCGCGCACCGGAATCCGTCACACCGGCGGATGACACCGCTCCCTGGTGGGGAGCCCGCTGCGGGGGTACGCCATCGAGTCCGCCCGCCTCCGCACCGCCTCCGGTGCCGCCTTCCCCGGCGGACCCGGCCGCCTCTTCACCGGCCCGGTCCTCGGGCGGGTGAGCCTCCAGGATCTCCGCCAGACGCCGCAGCCCGCGGTGCGCGGCCGTACGGACGGCGCCCGGGCGCTTGCCGAGCACTACCGCCGCGCTCTTGGCATCGAGCCCCACCACGACCCGCAGCACCACTGCCTCGGCCTGGTCCTGCGGAAGGGTCGCGATCAGCCGGAGCGTGCTGCCGGTGCCGAGCGACTCCAGCGCCTCCCCCGCGGTGTCCGCCTCGCCCGCCTTGTCCGCCAGCTCGGTCTCGTCGCCGCCGATGGCCGGCCGGCGACCGCGCATACGTATGTGGTCGAGCGCCCGGTTGCGGGCTATGCGCGCCGCCCACCCCCGGAAGCGGTCCGCGTCACCGCTGAACCGCTCCAGGTCACGGGCTATCTGCAACCACGCCTCGGACGCGACGTCCTCGGCATCCGGATCGCCGACCAGCGTCCGTACATAGCCCAGCAGCCGCGGGTGCACAGCTCGGTAGACAGTCCGGAAGGCGCCTTCGTCCCCGTCCTGTGCCGCGTGCACCGCGGCGGTCAGTTCCGCGTCGTCCCCCAGCACGCCCTCATCCTGCTTCACTCTCCCCTGACTCTCCGACCCGGGGGACCTCACCACACGTCTCCCTCGCCGGTATCAGTGACCGCCGGCCCCAGGGACCGCTGCCCGCTGTTCACGCATGCCGCCGGACCGCGGACATCCGGCCATGGACGGCGCGTACCGCGCGTCCACGGGCCCCACGGATTTCGCGTGGCAGTTGATGCACGGACACATCTGTGGAGCACCCCCGGGGGTACGGCCCTCCCGGGGGCCGACAAACGATCACGGCAGTCACGCCGACCGGCGCGACCAGCACGCTACGGCCTGTGGCGCGTCCGCGTCCACGTCCCTCGGGTGAGCGGCGGCGGACGGCGCACTGTCATGTGGCGGTGTGACAGAAAACGGCCCGCCGACGCTGAGCAGAGTACGGGCCTCTCGAGGCCCTCACCGACGACGGCCGGGGTCTCTCCTGTGGGGGGTGGCGACCCCGGCCGTCCTGTGTTTCACGGGGCCGATGAGGCGCCTTCACGTGGCCGGGCCGGATCATCGTCCGTGCCGGGACCCGGGGCCTCAGCCGTGGACCGGCGCCCCGGCTTCCCGCCCGGGTCGCCCTCGCCCTTCTTGCTCTTCTTCTGCCCACGGATCAGCTGATCGCAGTAGTCGTTCACCGTTTCCTCGCTCCCGGCCGCGTCCAGCAGCCGTGCGAATGCCTCGGAGTCCAGCGCCCTGCCGCTGCCGTCGGCGAGCTGATAGGCCCGGCACAGGCCCTCCGCCGCCCGCCCCGTCGACGCACCGCTGCCCGGGCTGCCTGCCGAGGGCTCGCCGCCGCCCGGCCGCCCGGGGGCAGGCGTCGGATCCGTCCCGGGCGCCGTACGCCCGGGGGGCTCCGTCCCGGCGAAGGGGCCGGGGCGGGCGCTGCGCGAAGGCGCCGGCCGGGAGCCGCTGTCCCCGGTGCCGAAGAGGTCCGGGACGGATCCGTTTCCCGCGGCCACCGCCACCCCGCCCAGCGCGACAGCCGCGACGACCCCAACGATCACCGCATGCACGGAACGGGACGTCCGGGCCGCCGTACCCCGACGACGCCGAGGCCGCCAGTCGTCCTGCGGCAGGGGCACGGTCGGCCCGCCGGCCTGCCGGGCCGCCCGGAAGGCCGACAACGCGGCCTTCCGCCGCTGCCGCGCGCGTTCCGGCTCGGCCCCGGCCGGCCCGGCAGCCGCAGCAGCGAGCAGCCGGTCGAGCGCGGCGAGGGCCGTGTCCTCTCCGGCGTCCGGGCGGTCACCGCCCTCAGCCGTCCGCAGCCGCTCGCCGCGCAGCATCCTCTCCGCGGCCTGCCGGTCCAGGCCGCGCCCGTCACGTTCTCGCTTCTCGCTCATCCCACATCCCCAAGCGTTCCCGACGCCGAAGATGTCACGGAGGCAGGCGCCGGCGGCGGCCCCGACGACGTCCCGGACGGCGTACCGTCACCGGCCAGCAGCTTGGCCAACCGTTTCAGCCCCCGGTACGCAGCCGTACGAACGGCTCCGGCGCGCTTTCCCAGCACCCTCGCTGCCGCCGGCCCGTCCAGTCCGACCACCACCCGCAACAACACGGCCTCGGCCTGGTCCCGCGGAAGCACCGTCACCAGCGCGAGGGCCCGCTCGGTCGACAGCGACTCGAACGCCTCGCGCTCGGTGTCCTGGGCAGCCGGCAGGTCGAACAGGTCCTGTTCCAGGGCCGTGGCGCGCGGGCGGCTGCGCTGCCGCCGTATGTGGTCGAGGGCGCGGTGCCGGGCGATGGTGGCCGTCCAGCCACGGAATCCGTCGCCGTCGCCGCGGAATCTCGGCAGATCGCGGGCGATCTCGAGCCATGCCTCGGCGGCCACGTCCTCCGCGTCGTCGCCGACGAGTCCGCGTACGTAGCCGAGCAGCCTCGGGTGCACGAGCCGGTAGACGACGGCGAAAGCCTGCTCGTCCCCCGTTTGGGCGCGTTCGACCGATGCGCCGAGCCCCCCGGCGTCCTCCCGGTCCGTATGTCGGCCCTCTCCCCCACGCTTGCCCACGCTGCCCCTCCGTGCCGATTCGGCACCACTCACCGTGCCCATGCCTGTGGAGCCGACTCCCGAGGCGGCGGGTTCGGCTCCACTCCGGACAGCGAGAGAACTCGAAGAAATGTCACAGTAGTTCGAATATTTGGGCTCTCAGCGCTACCAAGAAGTACAGAACGGCTTACTCCAAATGTTTTCGGCGTATCACGGCCTATCCACGGAAAACCGTCCGGCTGGGCTGGGGCCGGGGGGCGAGCATCGCTCCCGCAGGGCGCCCACAACTGGGCACGTCGGCGGAGCGGTCCGGCGTGCCGAACCGCGAGGTGTGATGTTCCGGACGGCTCCCGCGCTTGGTTGGTCAGGCCTCTCCTGTGACAGGTGGGCCGGTCGATACGTTCTTCAAAGGTGGGAACTTGAGTCCGCGATCAACCCATGCGTACAGGCCGCTGAGCCTGAAACGCCGAACCTGGCTGACACTCGGAGCCGTCGTCCTCAGCGGTGCCGGGGTGGTGACGGTGGCCATCGCCAACCCGCCCGAGGACGGCAACCCGTCAGCGACGGCCTCCCCGGCCGAGCTCCACACCCTGTCGCTGAAGGCGAAGGGCACCGGGAAGCGCGGTGTGGACCGCAGCGACACGGAGCCGTTCAGCCTGCTCGGCATCTCCTGGCCTGCCAGCAAGGCGCAGATCGAGGGCACGGCCGAGGTCCGTACCCGCAGTATCGAGACCGGCGAGTGGACCGGCTGGCAGAGCCTCGAACTCGACGTACGCGCTCCGGAGTCCCAGGAGGGCAAGGAGATCAAGGCACGCGGCGCGACCGAACCCCGCTGGGTCGGTCCCTCGGACGGCGTCGAGGCGCGTGTCGCCGCCGCCGACGGCTCGGTGAGCGACGGGCTGCCGAGCGGGCTGCGGCTCGACCTCGTGGACCCCGGTGTCCTCGCCTCCGAGGCCAGAAAAGCCGGCCGTGCGGCGCAGGACGACCCTGACGGCAGCGACGCCCACCCCGCGGCCTTCGCGTTCCCCGCCGAGGACACCACCCCGCTGCCCGGCGTCTCGGCAACGGACGAACCGACGGCGTCCGCGTCTTCCGGCGGCCCGGCGCCCGAGACCGCCGCGCCCGCCGGCTCGCCGACCGCCTCCGCCGGCGGGTCCGGGAGCGCGAGCCCGGCGCCGAGCGACTCCGCCTCGCCGACCGAGTCGCCGAGCCCGGAGCCGACCGCCACGGTGCCGCCGGCTCCCCCGTCCACCGTCACCCGGCCGCCCATCGTCTCCCGCGCCACGTGGGGCGCGGACGAGTCCAAGGTCGACGACCCGCCGACGTATCTCGAGAAGATCGACGCGGCGTTCGTCCACCACACCACGGACGCCAACAGCTACAGCTGCGTCGAGACCCCCGCGATCCTCCGGGCGATCTTCACGTACCACCTGGAGTCCAACGGCTGGAACGACATGGGCTACAACTTCCTCGTCGACAAGTGCGGCACCATCTACGAGGGCCGCGCAGGGGGTGTCGACCTACCTGTCATGGGCGCCCACACCTACGGCTTCAACGGTTACTCCACCGGCATCTCGGTCGTCGGCAACTACGCCACCGACGGCAAGCCGACCGCTCCCGTTCGAGACGCCATCTCCCGCATCGCCGCCTACAAGCTCGGCCAGTACGGCGTCTCTCCGACCGGCAAGGTGACGCTCACCGCCGCGGGCGACACCGGCAAGTACACCAAGGGTGACCAGGCCACGCTCTCCACGATCTCCGGCCACCGCGACGGCTTCGCCACCGAATGCCCCGGCGCGAGCCTCTACGCCGAGCTCCCGGCCATCCGTACGTACGCCGCGAGCAAGGCTGTGAATGCGGCGCCCGCCACCGCCGACCTGCACCAGGACGGTGTAGCCGACCTGGTCGCCGGCACCCCGCAGACCTCCGGCGGCACGGGCTCGCTCACCGTGGTCCCCGGCGGCCCGGACGGGCCCGTGGCCGCGGGCAAGCGGATCCTCACCCAGTCGAGCACCGGCGTCCCCGGCGCCTCGGAGTCCGGGGACAACTTCGGCGCGGACAACGCCCTCGGCGATGTCAACGGCGACGGCCGAGCCGACCTCGTCATCGGTGCCCCGGGCGAGGACGACACCACCGGGCACGCCGACGCCGGCGCGGTCACCGTCCTCCACGGCCCGGCCCTGACCAGCGGTACGACCTACACCACAGCGACCGCCACCCGCGCGGCGGGCGAGAAGCTCGGTACGTCCGTCACCATCGCGGACTTCGACAGCGACGGCCGGGCCGACGTTCTCTCCGTCGCGCCCGGCACGCCCGGCCGCTGGTGGTCGTACGACGGCAAGACCGGCGCAGCCAAGTCCGGCCACCTGAACAGCACCGCGTACACGGCGGCTGTCTCCCAGGTCGACTCCGCGACCGGTGACTTCAACAGCGACGGCTACGCCGATGCCGCGATCACCTTCCGGGACCCGGGGAAGATCTCACGTGTGCTCGTGCTCAAGGGTTCCGCGACCGGTCTGCAGCGCGTCGGCATGCTCGGGGCCAAGGGCGGCCGTTCCCTCGCCGTCGGGGACCTGAACGGGGACGGTTACGCGGACGCCGCCGTCGGCCAGCCGTACGCCACGGAGTCCGGTGCGTACCAGGGCGGCCAGGTCACCGCGCTCTATGGCTCCTCGACAGGGCTGACCACCACCGGCCGCACCACCGTCCACCAGAACACGTCCGGTGTCCCGGGGGCAGCGGAGACCGGCGACGACATGGGCGTCTCCGTCTCCGTCGGCGACTACGACCTGGACGGGTACGCCGACATCCTGAGCGGTCTGCCCGGCGAGGACATCACGCGCGACGGAGTTTCCCGGACCAATGCCGGTCAGGCCCTGCTGCTGCGCGGCGGTTCCACCGGGCTGACCGGCACCGGCGCCCTCTCGTACAGCCAGGACACCTCCGGCATCACCGGCGCCACCGAGTCCGGTGACCGCCTCGGCTCGTCGGTCGTCCTGTACGACCTGTCGGGCTGGGCCCGCGCGGATCTGGCGATCGGTACGGACGGCGAGGACGCCGGTGACGGCACGATCCTGCAGCTCGACAGTGGCAGCTCGGGCGTCTCAACGAGCACGGGCGTCTACTACGGCCGCTCCCAGCTGGGCACCCCCGCGGGCGCGCACTTGGGCGGGACGCTCACGCCGTGACACCGCCACCGCACAACCCTCGCCGTGCCGCTCCCCTTCTTCCACGAGCGGCACGGCGAGACTCACCACACATTTTTCTGCTCCCACCACGTGAAGGCATCTGTGAAACCTCTCCACGTACGCCGTCGCCTCGTCTCCGCCGTCGCTGCCGCCGGCCTGCTCGCGCTTGCCGCGGGGTGTTCCGGCTCGGCCGACCCCGGCTCCCCCAAGAGCGGAGGCCGGGGCGCGGGCGCGGGTGACAAGGCCGAGCCCACGGCGGCCGTTCCGACCCAGGCACAGCTGAAGAAAGCGCTCGTCACCAAGGTCGAGGCAGAGGGCTACGAGGCAACGGACAACAACGGTCCCGCCGTTCGTCCCCAGGCCGACAAGCCCGAGTGCACCGCCCTCGCCGACATGACGGCGTCCGGCACCGACCGGACCCCCTCGGCCCGCGCGTGGGCGAGCCGCACCTACGGTTCCACCTCCGCCCCCGGCCTCGCCGTGACGACGAGCCTCTCCTCGTACGAGGGCAGGGGCGCCCAGCAGACCGTCGACGGCGTGCGCAAGGCGGTCGCCGCCTGCCCCGACGGCTTCACAACCACCGGCAACAACGGCGGCAGCACGGTGAAGTACGTCTCGGTGAAGGGTGAGCAGGCCGCGAAGAGCGGCGACGACTCCGTGGCCTGGCAGATGACCGGCGAGTCGCAGGGCCGGCAGGTCCCCATGCATCTCACGCTGGTGCGCGAAGGCAGCACGGTGGCGCTCTTCTTCACGCTTCACCTCACCGACCCGGAGAAGGCGAAGCTTCCGCAGGACCTCCTCGACGCCCAGCTCTCCAAGCTGGCGGACGCGGCGGGCTGAGCTTGCGCCCTGGTCTGCCTTCCGTGTCACGGGACGAGCGACAGCCCCGGACCGTCCTACGGTGCCGGGGCTGTTCGCGCTTGCGGGACAGCCGGGGCACAGCCCGGCCACGCCGCTGCCGTGACAGGCGAAGCCCGGCGGGCGGCGCCGGGGATCCGCACTCGTCCTAGTCCTCCGCGTCCTCCGCGTCGACCCGGTCGGCGAGCTTGACGAAGGCAGGCCAGCCTTCAGCCGGAGGGCGCGGATCCCAGAGCTTCTGGGCGACCGCGTTCAGCGGCAGCCTGATCCCGCGCGCGACCTGCGCCTCGGTCTGGGCGTTCGCGAGGTCGCACCAGATGGCGAAGCGGCCGCCCGGCACCCGGTCCCGGCCGGTCGGCTGCGAGGTCACCGGCTCCGTGCCGCGGAGCACCGCCGGGGTCCACTCCTTGTAGATCCGCTCACCGGTCGGATAGACGAACTGATTCGGCTCGCCGAGCACGTAGTAGAGGTACTCGTCATTGAGGTTGGAGACCTTGCGGCCCTCGCTCAGATACTCCGCGGGCGGGCGCTCCCCGCTCTCCTTGCCCGTCCAGTACTCGACCTCGATGCTCTTGTCCGCCCGTACGACCCCGTCGCGGAAGAAACCGTCGTTCCAGGCCTTGGCCTTCTTGCCGCCCTCGCGCACCACCGCGGCGCGGTCGTTGAGCCAGTCGGTGGCGAGATCCTGGATCCGCCCGTTCGGCCCGTACTTCTGTCGGGCCAGCGCGGCGAGCCCGGGGTAGGAGCCCTCCGGGTCCTCGGCCATCAGCGCGACGTACTCGTCCGCGCCGATGTGGAAGTACGCCCCCGGGAAGGTTTTCGCGTACTCGCGCAACAGGTCGTCGATGAGCCGCGCCGCGGCCGGCTTCCCGATGTCGATCGCACCCTGCGCCGGAGCGCCGTTCACATTCACCAACTGCAGCGAGGGGTGGGCGCGCAGCACCGCGCCGAGATGTCCTGGCGAGTCGATCTCCGGGATCACCGTGATGTGCAGCCGCCGGGCCACATCCAGGATGTGCCGCAGCTGCGCCGTGGTGAGGTGCTGTGCGGAGACGATCTCCGGGTGCGAGGTGCTCTCCACCCGGAAGCCCTGGTCGTCCGAGAAGTGCAGAGCGAGCTGGTTGAGCTTGAGATCGGCCATCTCGCGCAACCGCGCCTCGATCCACCCGGGCGTGAAGTGTTTGCGCGCGATGTCGAGGTTGAGACCCCGCTGGGGCCGGTCGGGGCGGTCCCGGATGACGCCCTCGGGGACCTCGCCGCCGGAGCGGAGCGTCTGGAGGACGGTGCGGGTGCCGTAGAAGACACCGGCGTCGTCCGAGCCGGTGATACGGACCCGGCCGTTCTGCGCGGTGAGCCGGTACGCCTCGTCGCCGCCGCTCTGGCCGGGGCTGATCACCAGCTCGATGTCGCCCTTCCTGGCCGGCCCCGTCGCGTAGTCCGCCTTCAGCTCGCCCGCGAGCATCCGGGCCTCGTCGGCGAGCGGCCCCTCCGGGTCGGCGACGACGCGGGTGCTGTTCACGGGCTTCCAGCCGGGGCCGTTCCCGGGCTCGTACGAGCGCACGGAGGGGACGGTGCGGGGCGGTGAGGGCGGGGGGTAGGACTTCGAGGGACTCGCGGGCGGGCGGGACTCAGTCGTCTCCCCGGACTGGTCGCCGCCCGAGCCCGAGCAGCCTCCGAGCACCGCCACCGCGAGGGCGACGACGCCCAGGGCGGTGAGCCTTCCCGGCCGCCCCGCCGATCCTGTCGGCCCGGTCGGATGCACCATCGGAGTAAAACCTTCCATTAACGACAAAGGTACGGCCCTCGCTCGCTTCCCTCTCGACTACGCGCGCGAGATCGCTCTCGTCCGGGTGAAATCGGTGTATGCATCGGATACCCCCTGACATACATCGATAGGGTCGTTGCTCACCCACACCTCCTGTCCCACCTCTCCCCTGGCCCGTCACGCGGGGGAATTCCAGAGGAGGCCATGCTGTCCAGCGACACTCCGGCCGTCCCGCCGCGGGAGTCCATCACACCGGCAGCCGGGAGCGACAGGGCCATCCCAGCCCAAGATCGCCGCATTTCCGGCCTGGAACGTTTCAACACCGTGACCCCCGGAGCAGCCGAGGCCGCCCTGCTCGCCTGCTGCTGCAGCCGCCGGTGGGCACGCCGGCTGGCCGACCACCGCCCCTATCCCGATCTCGACGCCCTGCTCGCCGCGGCCGACGAGGCCAGCTACGACCTGACCACGGCCGACCTCGCCGAGGCCCTGGCCGACGAGTCGGCGGCCGGGGGCATGCCGGGCATCTCGGCCTCGCCGCTGCCGGGCCGGGGTCATTCGGCGGCGCATACCGCCCTGCGCGCCGCCCACGCCGCGTACGAGAGCCGCTTCGGCCATGTCTTCGTGATCTGTCTGGACGGGCTGGGCCCCGACGAGCTGCTGGACCACGTCCTCGCCGGGATCCGCGCCCGGCTCAGCAATGAGCTGGACGAGGAGCGGGCGGTCACCGCCGAGGAACTGCGGCGGATCGCCCGGGGGCGACTGATCCACCTGGTGGCGAATCGCCCGGAGTCGGACTCTTTGGATCCACCTGATAGCCCGTACGTGCCTCTTTGATCACACCTCGGGCCCCCGGGCGAGTGAACCGACAGGTCGTCGCTACGATGGCCAGGGCCGGTGGACCGTACCCGGCCGGGCCCGACCGACCGTGAAGCCGGCTGGCCCCAATCCCCGCTCCCGGAGGGTTTTCCGTGCCGGCTGGAACGCTGTACCGCGGCCGGGAAGGCATGTGGTCATGGGTGGCTCATCGCGTCACCGGTGTCCTCATCTTCTTCTTCCTGTTCGTCCACGTTCTCGACACCGCTCTCGTCCGTGTCTCGCCCGAGACCTACGACGACACCATCGCGCTGTACAAGACGCCCCTCGTCGCCCTGATGGAATACGGCCTCGTCGCCGCCATCCTCTTCCACGCTCTCAACGGCCTGCGCGTCGTCGCCGTGGACTTCTGGTCCAAGGGCGCCCGCTACCAGAAGCAGATGCTGTGGACCGTCATGGGCATCTGGATCGTGCTGATGGCCGGGGCGCTCTACCCCGTCCTCGGTCACGCCGTGCGCGAAGTGTTCGGGAGCTGAGACATATGAGCACCACTGAGACCTCTTCTACCGATGCGGTCGAGCTGACCGGCTCCAGTGCCGGGTACGGCCCGGACAATCCGGCTCCGGTCATCGAGCCGCCGCGCGCCCGCAGCGGCAGGACGCCGAGAACGACCCGTACGAACTTCGAGCTGTACGGCTGGCTGTTCATGCGCCTGTCCGGCATCGTGCTCGTCGTCCTCGTCATCGGCCACCTGCTGATCCAGCTGGTGCTGGACGGCGGCGTGAGCAAGATCGGCTTCGCCTTCGTGGCCGGCCGCTGGGCCTCGCCGTTCTGGCAGACCTGGGATCTGCTCATGCTGTGGCTGGCGATGCTGCACGGCGCCAACGGCCTGCGGACGATCATCAACGACTACGCCGAGCGGGACAACACGCGCCTCTGGCTGAAGATGTTGCTCTACACCGCCACGGTGTTCACCGTCCTTCTGGGCACGCTGGTGATCTTCACCTTCGACCCGAACATCCGCTAGAGCCCGGGGCTGACGCCAGACATGAAGATTCACAAGTACGACACCGTCATCGTCGGCGCCGGCGGCGCCGGGATGCGCGCGGCCATCGAGTCGACCAAGCGCAGCCGTACCGCCGTCCTGACGAAGCTCTACCCGACCCGCTCCCACACCGGCGCCGCCCAGGGCGGTATGGCCGCGGCCCTCGCGAACGTCGAGGAGGACAACTGGGAGTGGCACACCTTCGACACGATCAAGGGCGGTGACTACCTGGTCGACCAGGACGCCGCCGAGATCCTGGCGAAGGAGGCCATCGACTCCGTCCTGGACCTGGAGAAGATGGGCCTGCCGTTCAACCGGACGCCCAACGGCACGATCGACCAGCGCCGCTTCGGCGGGCACAGCCGCAACCACGGCGAGGCCCCCGTCCGCCGGTCCTGCTACGCCTCGGACCGTACCGGCCACATGATCCTCCAGACGCTGTACCAGAACTGCGTCAAGGAGGGCGTGGAGTTCTACAACGAGTTCTACGTCCTGGACCTGCTGCTCCGCGAGGTCGACGGTGTCAGGAAGTCCGCCGGCGTCGTCGCGTACGAGCTGGCGACCGGTGAGATCCACATCTTCCAGGCGAAGGCCGTGATCTTCGCCTCCGGAGGCACCGGCAAGTTCTTCAAGGTGACCTCGAACGCGCACACCCTGACCGGTGACGGCCAGGCCGCCGCGTACCGCCGCGGTCTGCCGCTGGAGGACATGGAGTTCTTCCAGTTCCACCCGACCGGCATCTGGCGCATGGGCATCCTCCTCACCGAGGGTGCGCGCGGCGAGGGCGGCATCCTGCGCAACAAGGACGGTGAGCGCTTCATGGAGAAGTACGCGCCCGTCATGAAGGACCTCGCCTCGCGTGACGTCGTCTCCCGCTCCATCTACACGGAGATCCGCGAGGGCCGGGGCTGCGGGCCCGAGGGCGACCATGTCTTCCTCGACCTCACCCACCTGCCGCCGGAGCAGCTGGACGCCAAGCTGCCGGACATCACCGAGTTCGCCCGGACGTACCTCGGGATCGAGCCGTACACCGACCCGATCCCGATCCAGCCGACCGCGCACTACGCGATGGGCGGTATCCCGACCAACGTCGAGGGCGAGGTGCTGGCCGACAACGACACCGTCGTGCCGGGCCTGTACGCCGCCGGTGAGGTCGCCTGCGTGTCCGTGCACGGCGCCAACCGGCTGGGCACCAACTCGCTGCTGGACATCAATGTGTTCGGGCGCCGCGCGGGTATCGCCGCCGCCGAGTACGCCGCGAAGGCGGACTTCGTCGAGCTGCCGGAGAACCCGGCCGAGCTCGTCCAGGCACAGGTCGAGCGCCTGCGGGACTCGGGCGGCACCGAGCGGGTGACCGAGATCCGCAAGGCGCTGCAGGAGACCATGGACGCCAACGTCATGGTGTTCCGCACGGAGCAGACGATCAAGACGGCCGTCGAGAAGATCGGCGAGCTGCGCGAGCGCTACAAGAACGTGGCGATCCAGGACAAGGGCAAGCGGTTCAACACGGACCTGCTGGAGGCCGTCGAGCTGGGCAACCTGCTCGACCTCGCGGAGGTCATGGCCGTCTCGGCCCTCGCCCGGAAGGAGTCCCGCGGCGGTCACTACCGCGAGGACTACCCGAACCGCGACGACGTCAACTTCATGCGGCACACCATGGCGTACCGCGAGGTGGGAGACGACGGCACCGAGTCCATCCGCCTCGACTACAAGCCGGTCGTGCAGACCCGCTACCAGCCGATGGAGCGTAAGTACTGATGAGCACCCCGACGCTCGAGAAGCAGGACGCGACCCCTCAGGACGCGGCGCCCGCTTCGCCCTACATCACGGTCACCTTCCGGATCCGCCGGTTCAACCCGGAGGTCGCGGCCGAGCCGGTCTGGGAGGACTTCCAGATCGAGATCGACCCGAAGGAGCGTGTGCTCGACGGTCTCCACAAGATCAAGTGGGAACAGGACGGCACCCTGACCTTCCGGCGCTCCTGCGCGCACGGTATCTGCGGCTCCGACGCGATGCGTATCAACGGCCGCAACCGGCTGGCGTGCAAGACGCTGATCAAGGACATCAACCCGGAGAAGCCGATCACGGTCGAGGCGATAAAGGGCCTCACGGTCCTCAAGGACCTCGTGGTCGACATGGAGCCGTTCTTCCAGGCCTACCGCGACGTCATGCCCTTCCTCGTCACCACGGGGAACGAGCCGACCCGCGAGCGGCTGCAGTCCGCCGAGGACCGTGAGCGCTTCGACGACACCACCAAGTGCATCCTGTGCGCCGCCTGCACGACCTCGTGCCCGGTGTTCTGGAACGACGGCCAGTACTTCGGCCCGGCCGCGATCGTCAACGCGCACCGCTTCATCTTCGACTCGCGTGACGAGGCCGGTGAGCAGCGGCTGGAGATCCTGAACGACAAGGACGGCGTTTGGCGCTGTCGCACGACCTTCAACTGCACCGACGCGTGCCCGCGCGGCATCGAGGTGACGAAGGCGATCCAGGAGGTGAAGCGAGCGCTGATCACGCGCCGCTTCTGACCCCTTGCCGGCCTTCTGCCGGAGACCTCTCCGGCAGGCCGTACGGCATCCGAGGGCCCCGCTTCCCGACCAGGGAGGCGGGGCCCTCGCCTTATGTCGGGGCCGTCCCATCCGACGCGCGCGCCGGGCAGTTGACTGACTTGAACGCGTTCAAAAATAGGTCTAGAGTCCTTGGCGTACCAGCTTTTTGAACACGTTCAAGAAGGGGTGGGGAATGGACCTCACAGTCGTCGCCTACGTCATCTACCTGCTCATCAGCGTGGCGCTCACCGTCTGGGTGGCACGCACCCTCAGCCGCAACGGGCGGGTATTCCTTGCCGATGTGCTGCAGGGCAACGAGAAGCTCGCCGACGCCGTCAACCATCTGCTCGTGGTCGGCTTCTACCTCGTGAACCTGGGCTTCGTCGCCCTCTATCTGGAGGAGCCGGCGGGGGTCGAGGATGCGCGCGAACTGTTCGAGGTCCTCTCGGTGAAGATCGGTGTCGTGCTGCTGGTCCTCGGCATCATGCACCTGGGGAACGTCTACGTCCTCAACAAGATCCGGCGGCGCGGGATGATGGAGCGCGAGCAGCTGCCGCCGGTCCCGCCGCAGGGCTGGACCGCCCCGGCCGCGGGGGCGTGACCGCGTGGCCGCTCCCGTGACGGAAGCCCGTACGGACCGGGGCGTGGTCCGCGCCCCGGTCCGCCGGCTCACCGTCCTCTACGACCCCGACTGCTCGCTGTGCACCTTCGTCCGCAACTGGCTCGCGCGCCGGCGGCAGCTCGTACCGCTCGAGTCGGTGCCCGTCGGCTCCGCCGAGGCCCGCCGGCGCTTCCCGGCCCTCGACCACCCGGCGACGCTCCGCGAGATCACGGTCATCGGGGACGCCGGTCAGGTCTACCGCGGACCGGCGGCCTGGATCGTGTGCCTGTGGGCCCTGGCCGAGTACCGGCCGATGGCGCACCGGCTCAGCACACCGGCAGGGGCGCCCCTGGCGCGGGCCGCCGTCCTGGCGGCGGCGAAGTACCGCGAGGCCCACCCCGGTGGTCGCGTCCCGGCCCCCGACGCCGGTACGTGCGACGACGGATGCGCCACAGGGGGCCATGCTCCGGCCGGTCCCCGGCCCGGTTCCGATTAGGCTCGCACCCGTGGATGACGCAGTGCCGACCAAGACCCCGCAGCCCCGGCGGCCCGCGAGGAACGAACAGTCCGCCGGGAGCAAGCCGCCCTCCAAGAGCGACCCGCCCTCCAAGAGCGACCCGCCTTCCAAGAGCGAGCTGCCCTCCAAGAGCGAGCAGACGCGCACCCTCATTCTCGAGACCGCACTGCGCCTCTTCCAGGAACGGGGCTACGACAAGACCACCATGCGGGCCGTCGCCAAGGAAGCCGGAGTCTCGGTCGGCAACGCGTACTACTACTTCGGCTCCAAGGAGCACCTCGTCCAGGGCTTCTACGACCGGATCGCCGCCGAGCACGAGGCGGCGGTCCGGTCCGTACTCGCCACGGAGGAGGACCTGTCCGGGCGCGTGCGGGGCGTGCTGCTCGCCTGGCTCGAGCTGGCGGAGCCGTACCACGAGTTCGCGGCACAGTTCTTCAAGAACGCCGCCGACCCGGACAGCCCGCTCAGCCCCTTCTCCGAGGAGTCGCACGGCGCCCGCGAAGCGTCGATCGCCATCCATCGCCGGGTGCTGGAGGGCGCGAAGGCCCGCACCGACCCCGAACTCGCCGAACTGCTCCCGCAGTTGCTCTGGCTGCACCATATGGGCCTGGTGCTCTACTGGGTCTTCGACCGCTCGGAGGGGTGTGTCCGCACCCGGCGTCTGGTGGAGCGTACGGCGCCGCTCGTCGCCCGGGCGATCGCCCTGTCCCGCTACCGCGTGATGCGCCCGCTCGTCCGCGAGATCCGCGACGTGCTGTCCGACTTCCTGCTCCCGGCCACGGCCGGCGCCGTGAAAACGCGGAAGCGGCCGTAGCGGGGCTGCCGGAGCGGAGAGGCTGCCGACGGGGAGCACCGGGACACCGGCACCGGCACCGGCACCGGCGGATACTCCGCTCCCGATCAGGCCTGCGGCGAGGCCAGGGTGACGACGGTGATGTCGGACTGTGCTCCGACGCGGACGGGCGGTCCCCAGGCCCCGGCGCCACGTGTGACGTACAACTGGGTGTCGCCGTAGCGCTCCAGACCCGCGACGGTCGGGTTGGCGAGCGCGGCGAGGTAGTTGCCGGGCCAGAGCTGACCGCCGTGCGTGTGGCCGGACAGCTGGAGGTCGACCCCGTGTTTCACCGCGTCGTGGATCACCACTGGCTGGTGTGCGAGGAGGACGGAGGCGCGGGTGGTGTCCCGGTCGCCGAGCGCCCGCTCGTAGTCCGGGCCCTGTGCCGGGTCCTGGTTCGCGGCGGAGATGTCATTGACCCCGGCGAGATCGAAGCCGGGCAGCTCCACGCGCGCGTTCTCCAGGGGATGCACCCCGAGTTCGCGAATGTGTTCGACCCACGCCGCGGCGCCGGAGAAGTACTCGTGGTTGCCGGTCACGAAGAAGGAGCCGTGCCGTGAGCGGAGCCGGGCGAGAGGTTCGGCCGCCGG
Source organism: Streptomyces sp. 8N706 (assembly GCF_052245415.1). NCBI lineage: Bacteria > Bacillati > Actinomycetota > Actinomycetes > Kitasatosporales > Streptomycetaceae > Streptomyces > Streptomyces sp. 8N706. The sequence goes on from NZ_JBQQBW010000013.1 coordinate 16,206, forward strand.
TCCGAGGTCGGCGACGCTGCCGTCGACCAGGTCGCCGACGATGGCGACCAGGTCGGGTTGCGTGCTGTTGATCGCGTTCACGATCCGCCGGGTGTGCGCACGCCCGAGGATCGGTCCCAGGTGGATGTCGCTGACGACGGCGATGCGGTAGCCGTGTGCCGCGCGGGGCAGCTTGGCGAGCGGTACGGTCACCCGCTTGAGGGCGGGCCCGTCCAGGACGTCGTACGCCCCGTACCCGACGGTCCCGGCCGCGGCGGCCGAAGCGGCGACGGCGACGGTCCGGGCGACGAACAACCTCCGGCTGAGGGGCGCTTCGGACGAGGGCGCGGCGGCGGGCTCCGGAGCGGGGAGCTCCGGGGCGGTGGCCTCCGGGGCGTCGGATTCCACCGCGACGGCCGCGGCAGGGGCCTCAGAAGACGCGAGGGGCTCCATCGCGGTGCCGCCCCCGGCTGTCCCGGTGCCGCCCTCGACTGTCGCGGTGCCGCCCTCGACGGTCGCGGTGGCGGCCACCGGAGCCGGGCCGCCGGTGGCCGAGCGGCCTGTGGCGGATGTCTCACCCGACGCCTCGTGCGGTACGGATCCGGGCCCCGCCGTGACCGCTTGGCCTGCCGAGGGCTCCCCCGGCGTGTCGGTCAGGGCTGCCGAGGCGCCATCGGCGGGACGGCGACCCGGTCGGGTGTGCCCGGGTCCGCCGTGCCTCTGTCCGGCGCGGGCCTCCTTGGCGGCGAAGCGCCGGTGCAGCAACGGCCGTACCGCCTCCCCCACCAGCAGGGCCAGCGTCAGATAGAGGACCAGTGCCAGCCACAGATAGCCGGGCCACGCGAGGATCCGTTCGAGGAGGAAGGGCGCTCCGGCCCGTCCGCCGACCAGTGCACCCACCGTGGTCAGCGGCAGTACGAAGGCGGCGGCCGTCCCGGCACGCCGCCCCCAGCCGCCCGCGGCGGTCGTGTCCCGTACGAGCCGGCGCCACAGATACCGGTGTACGCCCGCCAGCAGCCCGAGGACCGCCGCGGCGACGAAGACGAAGACGACGGCCATCACCGGGCGCCTACCGGGCCGACCCGGTAGGCCCGGCAGGCCTCGTGGAGCCGTCGGCGGCGGACCCGGCGGAGCCCGGACCGTCGGCGGAGCCGGGGGTCGCAGCGCGCCGCAGCGCCCGTACGCCCCGCAGGCCGATGGCGCCGATCACCGTTCCCAGCACGAAGGACACCACCGCGAGCAGCAGATGCACCCAGAAATACGCCGTCGGCTCACCCATGTCGTCGAACGCGAGTCCACTGCCGTCCTGCCAGAGGTTCTTGACGAATGTGATCCAGATGAACCAGCTCCACACCCCGAAGGCGAGGAGGAACCAGGACACGGGGCGGCTCAGCTTCATACATCCCAGTATCACCGGCGGTCCCGGCCGGGGGCCGGTGGGGTGTCATGGAGCGCGGGTCCCGTACCGCGGTGTCCCCTCGCGCGCGATCACACTGTACGTTCACGAGCGTGCCTGCATTTCGTACCGCCGCCTCCGGCTCGTCGCCCCTACTGCCGTGCCGCGCCGCCGCGTTGACCCTCGCGTCCGCCGCCCTGCTGCCCGCCCTCGCGGCGTCCCCCGCGCTCGCCGGTGAGCGGGACGGCGGCACGAAGGAGAAGGTGCGGCCGCCCGCGAACATGTCGACCGTCGGCGGGCAGCTGCTCGGCCGGCCGGGGACGCAGGTACGGCTGAAGCCGGGCGCACCCAAGCTGCCCAAGAAGCTGTCCGGCCGTTCGTGGCTGGTGGCCGACGCCGAGTCCGGAGAGGTCCTGGCCGCGCACAACGCGCACTGGCGGCTGCCCCCTGCCAGCACACTCAAGATGCTCTTCGCCGACACGGTCCTGCCCAACCTTCCCAAGAACTGGGAGTACAAGGTCAAGCCGTCCGACCTGGCCGGAATGGGCGAGGGCAGCAGTCTGGTGGGGATCAAGGAGCACCAGACCTACTCCGTCCACGACATGTGGCTCGGCGTCTTCCTTCGCTCCGGTAATGACGCGGTGCATGTGCTCGCCGCGATGAACGGAGGCAAGGAGAAGACGGTCCAGGACATGCAGCGGCACGCCACCGAGCTGAACGCGCAGGACACCCATGTGGTCACCCCGGACGGCTATGACGAGGAAGGCCAGGTCAGCAGCGCTTACGATCTCACGCTGTTCGCCCGCTCGGGGCTACAGAAGGCCGACTTCCGCGAGTACTGCTCGACAGCGACCGCGCAGTTCCCCGGCGAGGTGCCGAAGCGGAAGAAGGGCGAGAAGGAGAAGAAGCGAGAGACCTTCGCGATCCAGAACACCAACCGGCTGCTGACCGGGGACTTTGGCCTCGACGCGTACAAGGGCATCGCGGGCGTCAAGAACGGCTACACCTCGAAAGCCGGTTCGACCTTCACCGGGGTGGCGCAACGGGGTGACCGCGTCCTGCTGGTGACGGTCATGAACCCCTCGGACAAGGAGCACGACGAGGTCTACAAGGAGACCGCGGCGCTGTTCGACTGGGGCTTCGAAGCCGCCGGGAAGGTCGAGCCGGTCGGGGAGCTCGTACCGCCGCAGGCCGCGGAGGACGAACACCCCGAGGTCGGGCACGGCAAGGGCCGCCGTGACCAGGCCAACGCTTCGGTGGCCGGCGCCTCCCACCGGGGCTCGGGCATGTGGACGGCCGCGGGAATCACCGGCGGGGCGCTGGTGGCGCTGGCCGGGGGTGCGCTCCTGGTGCACCGCCGTTGGCCGCTGCCGGAGCTGGTGCGTCGCCGCTCCCGGGACTGACGCCGGGGCCGTCCGCGGGGCCGGGCCGGGGTTCCGGCTCCGGCTCCGCCGCCTCCGGGCTGCCGTGCTGCGTGGCCGTCCACGCGGCGCAGTACAGCAGCAGTTTGGCCATGAAGTTGATCCACAGCATCAGGGCGATCGGCACACCGAACGCCCCATACATGCTCTTGGCGGCAACGCCCTGCAGATAGCCGCTCAGCAGCATCTTGAGCAGTTCGAAACCGACCGCGCCGATGAGCCCCGCCACGACGACCGCGCGGCGCCCCGGGTGCACCTGCGGCAGCCGGGTCAGCAGATACGTCAGCAGCAGGAAGTCGGCCAGTACGGAAATGGCCACTCCGGCGAGGAACAGCAGTACGCGTCCGATGCCGCCCTCAGGAATCCCGATCTTGTCGGCGGCCCAGCCGACGGCGCTGCCGGCGAAGGCCGAACCGCCCAGAGCGACGAGCCCGACCGCACCGAGCCCGGTCAGCACCGCGGCGTCCTTGAGCCTGAGCAGCACCGGATTACCGGGGTCTTCCTCCTTCTCCCACACCGCACGCAGGCACTCGCGCATCGAGCCGACCCAGCTGACACCGGTGACGAGCAGCAGGGCGCCCGCGATGACTCCGATGGTCCCTGCGTTGGCGACGAGCCCGTCGAGATCGAGCTGGTCGGAGATGCCGGGCACCTGTTCGGCAGCCTTGTCCTTGAGCTCCTGCAACTGGTGATCGGTGAGCAGGGCGGCACCGATCGCGGCACCGACGGTGATCAGCGGGAAGAGCGCGATGAAGCTGGTGAAGGTGATGGCGGCGGCGAGACGCGTCCAGTGCACCTCGTCCAACCGCTCGTACGCCCGCCAGGCGTGAGTACGCATCAGCTGTACGATCACGGGCCCGATCACGGGCAGTCGGGTCAACCACTCCATGGGGGACGCCTACCCTCCGCCGACCGGTGCGTGCCCCTCACCGCCTGACCGGCTCACACCACGGACCATGCCGTCTGACACACCCGCTATCACCCTTTTCGGTGAGTAGTGTGACATGTTTTGACAATTTGTTCAGACCGGACGGTACGGTCACCGCCATGTCTGCCGTCACCGCCTCCCACACCGGCGGAGGCCGCTCCGCCCGCACGCAGCACGCGGGCGGAGTCGTCCTCGACATGACCGGCCTCGACCACATTCACTCGATCAATGCCGAACGCGGCGAGGTCGTCTGCGACGCGGGCGTCACGCTGCACCGCCTGATGGAGGTGCTGCTGCCGCTCGGCTGGTTCGTGCCGGTCGTCCCGGGCGACCGCGCCCTGACGGTGGGGAGCGCGATCGGCAGTGACCTCCACGGCCGGAACCAGCACGCCGACGGCAGTTTCACCCGCCACGTACGGTCCATGGAGCTCCTCACCGCCGACGGCGGCATCCGGATCCTCACGCCGGACCACACCCCCGAGATCTTCTGGGCCACGGCGGGCGGTCTGGGCCTCACCGGGGCGGTACTGTCCGCGACCGTCCGGCTGCTGCCGGTCGAGACCGCGCTGATGTCGGTGGACACCGAGCGGTTGAAGGACCTCGACGATCTCCTGTCCCGTCTGGCGTCGACCGACCACCGTTACCGCTACTCCGCCGCCTGGATCGACCTCCTGGCGCGCGGAACGGCGACGGGGCGGGCCGTGCTCACCCGGGGGGAACACGCACCGCTGGACGCGCTCCCCGAGCGCGCCCGCCGGGCCCCGCCCGCCGTCCGGCAGCGGCGCATTCTCCCGCCCCTGCCGTTCCCGCCGCCACTCGCCCGGTGCGTACCCGACGGCCGCCTCGGACGAGCCGCGGCCGGCCTCTGCAACGAGCTCTGGTACCGGAAGGCACCGTGGAGCCGGAGCGGCGAGCTACGGAGGATCCCGGCCTTCTTCCACGCCCACTCCGGCACCCCGCTCTGGAACCGGCTCTACCGGCCCGGTGACCGGGTGCGGTACGAGTTCGTGGTCGGCCACGACCGGGACGACGCGCTGCGCAGGATCGTCCGCCGGGTCTCGCGCCGCGGCTGCCCTTCCCTGCTGGCGGTGCTGAAACGCTTCGGCGGCGGCGGGCCGGGCCGGCTGTCCTTCGCGATGGGGGGCTGGGCCGTGGCCCTGGACATTCCGGCGACCCTGCCGGGCCTTCCGGAGCTTCTGGACGAGCTCGACGAGGAGGTGGCGGCCGCGGGCGGCCGGGTCCGCCTCACCAACGGCTCGCGGCTGCGGCCCGAGCTGCTGGCCGCGATGTATCCGGGGCTGGACGCCTTCCGTGCGCTCCGCGCCGAGCTGGACCCGCGCGGCGTTTTCACCTCGGATCTGGCACGCCGTCTCGGCCTTCAGGACTGACTCGGCGCGGGGTCGTCCTCACGGGGCCAGGAGCCCGCGTACGGCGGGCCTTCGGGCGCGGGGTCGGGCGCCACAAGCCTGGGGCGGAGCGGCGGCTTCGGGAGGAGGCCGAAACGGCTGCTTCGGGGGGGAGGCGGGGCGCCGTCGGGACCAGGCCGGGCACCTTCGGAACCAGGCCTGGCACCGGGACCAGGCCGGGCACCTTCGGAACCAAGCCGGGCACCGGGACCAGGCCGGGCACCTTCGGGACCAGGCCGGGCGCCGTCGGGGCGTGGCGGAGCGGCGGCTTCGGGCGGGGCCGACAGCACCTCCGGGCCTGCGCCGGGCGGCGGCTTCGGGGGCAACGGCAGCCTGGGGGCCGGCAGCCGGGCGGCGGCCTCGGGCGCGTCATACGGCGCAGCCTTTGCCGTATCCGGCTGTGCGCGCGGCGGCGTCGCTCAGGGGCGCAGGGAGTGCGTAGCGGGCGCGTCGAGCGGGGCCGTCTGCGCGGGCACCCCCGGGGCGGACGTCTCCCCGAAGGGGTACTCGTCGACCATGCGCCAGTGTCCGTCCTCACCCTGCTCGTAGAGCGCGAAGCCGGAGACGGTCCAGGAGGCGGCGTAGTCCGCCAGCTCCTCGTACGCCCGGTCCATCGCCTCGTCCTCGATGCCGTGCGCGATCGTCACATGCGGGTGGTACGGGAACTGCAACTCGCGCTGCACCGGCCCCGAGCGGATCTGTTCCTGGAGATCGCCGCACTCCGGGATGCCTTCGGCGAGCTTGACGTAGACGACCGGGGAGAGCGGGCGGAAGGTGCCGGTGCCGCCGAGCCGCATACAGAACGGGTGGCCTGCGGCGGCCACCCCCGCCAGGTGCTGCCGGAAGGCGGGAAGGGCACCCGGGTCGACCTCCGTGGGCGGGAGGAGCGTGACATGGGTGGGGATGCCGTGCGCGGCGGGATCCCCGAAGCCCGCGCGCCGCTCCTGGAGCAGGCTGCCGTAGGGCTCCGGGACCGCGATCGAAACGCCGAGCGTTACGGTCCCCACGTCGTTCTCCTCTTCTTCCGCCGTTTCTGACGACTGCTGCTGCTTCTACCGCTGTAGTTCTACCGCTGGTGCTGCTGCGTCGTTGCGCTCATGCCAGTGTGGCGGGTACGCCACCCCGCCGCGAGCGTCCTCGGTCCTTCATCCGGGGGGCCAGGGACCCTTGTCAGGGGACCCGCGGCGTGTTCGACGTCCCCCGGTTCAGTGCTTGGCCGGGAGGAAACCGACCCGGTCGTAGGCCTGGGCGAGAGTCTCGGCGGCCACCGCTCGGGCCTTCTCCGCGCCCTTGGCCAGGATCGAGTCCAGCGTTTCGGGGTCGTCCAGGTATTCCTGCGTGCGGGCCCGGAACGGGGCCACCCACTCGACCAGTACGTCCGCGAGGTCCGTCTTGAGCGCACCGTAGCCCTTGCCCGCGTACTTCTGCTCGAGTTCGGCGATACCCGTGCCCGTGAGGGTGGAGTAGATCGTCAGGAGATTGCTCACACCGGGCTTCTCGGCCTCGTCGAAGCGGATCTCGGTGCCCGTGTCGGTCACGGCGCTCTTGATCTTCTTGGCGGACACCTTGGGCTCGTCGAGGAGGTTGATGATGCCCTTCGGCCCGGACGCCGACTTGCTCATCTTGATCGACGGATCCTGGAGATCGAAGATCTTGGCCGTCTCCTTGACGATGTACGGCTGCGGAACCGTGAAGGTCCGGCCGAACCGGCCGTTGAAGCGCTCGGCGAGGTCGCGGGTCAGCTCGACGTGCTGGCGCTGGTCCTCGCCGACGGGAACGGCATTCGCCTGGTAGAGCAGGATGTCGGCGATCTGCAGGATCGGGTAGGTGAACAGGCCGACGGTGGCCCGGTCGGAGCCCTGTTTGGCCGACTTGTCCTTGAACTGCGTCATCCGGGAGGCCTCGCCGAAGCCGGTGAGGCAGTTCATCACCCAGCCGAGTTGGGTGTGCTCGGGGACATGGCTCTGGACGAAGAGTGTGCAGCGGTCCGGGTCGAGTCCGGCGCCGAGGAGCTGGGCCGCGGCGAGCCGGGTGTTGGCACGCAGCTCCGCCGGGTCCTGCGGGACCGTGATCGCGTGCAGGTCCACGACCATGTAGAACGCATCGTGGGTCTCTTGCATCGCGACCCACTGCCGGACAGCACCCAGGTAGTTGCCGAGGTGGAACGAGCCTGAGGTGGGCTGGATACCGGAGAGCACACGGGGACGTTCGTTGGCCATGCCGCCCATTCTCTCAGGTGCGGAACCGATCCTCGGTCTCCGGTGTAGGAAGAGTGTGAAGACGCGTGAGGGGGGTCGCATCGTTACCGACGAGGGCGCGGTGATCGCGCGCGTACGCGCCGGGGAGTGCGAGGCGTACGCCGATCTGGTGCGTGCGCACACGCGTATCGCGCACCGTACTGCGGTCCTCCTCGGAGCGGGTGCGGACGCCGAGGATGTGGTGCAGACCGCCTTTCTGAAGGCGTACCAGTCGCTGGGGCGGTTCCGGGAGGGTGCGGCGTTCCGTCCGTGGCTGTTACGGATCGTCGCCAATGAGACGAAAAACACAGTGCGGTCGGTGCGCCGGCTCCGTGCGGCGGCGGGGCGGGAGGCGGCGTTGGTCGAGGCCGAGCCACTGATACCGGAGTCGGCGGATCCGGCGAACGCGGCGGTGGCGGACGAGCGTCGCTGCCAGCTGCTGGCGGCGCTGGAGGAGCTGAGCGAGGAGCACCGGCAGGTGGTGACCTACCGCTATCTGCTGGATCTGGACGAGACGGAGACGGCTGAGGCGCTGGGCTGGCCGCGCGGGACGGTGAAGTCCCGGTTGAACCGGGCGCTGCGGCGGCTGGAGCGGATTCTCGGACCGGACGCGGTCCCCCCGACGGCGGACGCGGCTGGACGGGAAGAGGCCGGAGCGGGGATGCGAGGGAGGTGACGGGCATGGGCGAGGGGTCGCAGGAACAGACGTCGCGGGAGCTGCCGGACGAGCTGAGGAGGCTGGGCACAGCACGGGAGCTGCCGGACGAGCTGAGGAGGCTGGGCAGGGAGCTGCGGATACCTGCCGTGGACAGCGAGACGATGGTGGAACGGGTGCTGGCCGGTCTCGTCGGCGAACAGGCACGGACCGCCGGCGCACCGGGCCGGGGCGCGCGGCTGCGGTGCTGGCTACGAGCGCGGTGGCGCTCGCTGCTGACGGCGCTGTGCGGGCTGCTCGCGGTGTCTCTCCTGAGCCCACCGGTACGGGGCGCGATGGCGGACTGGTCAGGGTCCGGCGGGGTGCACGTGCGATACGCCCCGTCGCCGTCGTCGGCGACAGCGGCGACGACGGCCGGTCCGGGCCGCGCAGGCGCGGAGCGGCCCTCGAGCCTGGCGACGCCGACGGCCCGTCCGGAGGGCTCCGGCGCGGACGCTCCCGCGAGCGGGACGGCCGGGAAGGACGGCCTGGGCCGCTCCGGCGCGGGACCTTCCCCGAGCCGGGCCCCGACGGCGGCCAGTCCGGATGGCTCACGTGCGGGACCTCCCACGAGCGAGGCCACGACGAGGGCCGGTCCGGACGGCTTCGGTGCGGAGGATCCCTCGAGCCGGGTCACGGCGAGGGCCGGGCCGTGCGGCTGGGGGCAGGAGGCTGCCCCGAGCGTGGACGAGGGCCGGGGCGGTCCCGGACCTCGTCCACAAGGCCCGGACGGTTACGCCGTGGGCAGGCCCGGGGCGGGATATGCCGCCATGAGTTCGGTGACCTCCGCGCGGATGGCGGTGAGAGCGTCCTCGTCACCCACGCGGGCGGCGGCCACACCGCGGTCGATCCAGTCGGCGACGAGCGGCATGTGTTCGACGCCGAGGCCGCGCGAGGTCAGCGACGGGGTGCCGATACGGATACCGGAGGGGTCGAAGGGCTTGCGCGGGTCGTAGGGCACGGTGTTGTAGTTCACCACGATGCCGGCCCGGTCGAGAGCCTTCGCGGCGACCTTGCCGGGCACCTCCTTCGGGGTGAGGTCCATCAGGATCAGGTGGTTGTCCGTGCCGCCCGAGACAAGATCGAAGCCACGTTCCAGCAGCGCGGTGGCGAGCGCCTTGGCGTTGCCGACCACGGCGTGCGCATAGTCGCGGAAGGAGGGCTGAGCGGCCTCGTGGAGGGCCACCGCGATGGCTGCGGTGGTGTGGTTGTGGGGGCCGCCCTGCAGACCGGGGAAGACCGCCTTGTCGAGCCGCTTGGCATACGACTCCCGGGACATCAGCATCGCGCCGCGCGGGCCCCGCAGGGTCTTGTGGGTGGTCGTGGAGACCACCTCCGCGTGCGGGAACGGAGAGGGGTGGGCGCCACCTGCGATCAGACCGGCGATATGGGCGATATCTGCGACGAGAACCGCATCCGCCTCACGGGCGATCTCGGCGAAGGCGGCGAAGTCGATGGTGCGGGGCACCGCGGTGCCACCACAGAAGATGATCTTCGGGCGTTCCTTGAGCGCCAGTTCGCGGACCTCGTCGAAGTCGATGAGGCCGTTGTCCGCGCGCACGCCGTACTGGACGCCGCGGAACCATGTGCCCGTCGCGGAGACCCCCCAGCCGTGGGTGAGGTGGCCGCCCATCGGCAGCGCCATGCCCATCACCGTGTCACCCGGCTCGGCGAAGGCCAGATAGACCGCGAGGTTCGCGGGCGATCCCGAGTACGGCTGGACGTTGGCGTGCTCGGCGCCGAAGACGGCCTTGGCCCGGTCGGCGGCCAGGGTCTCGATGGGGTCGATGTTCTGCTGACCCTCGTAGTAGCGCTTGCCGGGGTAGCCCTCGCTGTACTTGTTCGTCAGGACGGTGCCGGTGGCTTCGAGGACGGCACGCGAGACGTAGTTCTCGCTGGGAATCAGGCGCAGCGTGTCGGCCTGGAGCTGCTCCTCGGCGGCGATCAGCGCGGCGAGTTCGGGGTCCTCGGCGGAGAGGGCGGGGTGAACAAAGGGGGCAGTCATGGAGTCCTCCGGGTCGGTCCGCTTCTCGGTTCACGAACCCGGGGTGCCCAGGCGGGCGGCACCTCGTGGCGGCAGCCGCACACCGCTCCCTCGTGGTCGCTTCCACGTTCGCCAGTCGCAGTGTGCTCGCACAGTCTATTGCCTGGGCCGAACCCGAGCAGTTCCGGAAGGTTTCTTCGCAATCTCCCCGAGCGACGATAGAAATGAGCCCCAAACCGCCGCGACACCGAACGGAGCACCCCGTGACGACTACGGAACGCAGCATCGCCGCCGCCGAGGCGCACAGCGCGCACAACTACCATCCGCTGCCGATCGTCGTCGCGTCCGCGGAGGGCGCCTGGATGACGGACATCGAGGGCCGGCGCTACCTCGACATGCTCGCCGGGTATTCGGCGCTCAACTTCGGCCATGGCAACCCGCGGCTGATCGATGCCGCGAAGGCCCAGCTGGAGCGGGTGACGCTCACGTCCCGGGCCTTTCACCACGACCGGTTCGCCGACTTCTGTACCCAGCTCGCCGAGCTGTGCGGCATGGAGATGGTGCTGCCGATGAACACCGGCGCCGAGGCCGTGGAGACAGCGGTCAAGACGGCCCGGAAGTGGGGCTACCGGGTCAAGGGCGTCCCGGACAATCAGGCCAAGATCGTCGTTGCCCGCAACAACTTCCACGGCCGGACGACCACCATCGTCAGCTTCTCCTCCGACCCCGAGGCGCGCGCCGACTTCGGCCCGTACACGCCGGGTTTCGAGATCGTCCCGTACGGCGATCCGACGGCGCTGGACGAGGCGGTCACCGACAACACGGTCGCCGTGCTGCTGGAGCCCATCCAGGGCGAGGCGGGGGTCCTGGTGCCTCCGGCCGGCTATCTGGCGGGGGTGCGGGAGCTGACGCGGGAGCGGAACGTGCTCTTCATCGCGGACGAGATCCAATCCGGGCTCGGCCGGACCGGCCGGACGTTCGCCTGCGAGCACGAGGGTGTCGTCCCCGACATGTACGTCCTGGGCAAGGCCCTCGGCGGCGGTGTCGTCCCCGTCTCGGCCGTGGTGTCCTCCCGCGAGATCCTGGGCGTCCACCGCCCCGGCGAACACGGCTCCACCTTCGGCGGCAACCCGCTGGCCTGCGCCGTCGCCCTCGAGGTGATCGACATGCTGCGCACCGGTGAATACCAGCAGCGGGCCACCGAGTTGGGCGACCATCTGCACGCGGAGCTCGGGCTGCTGGTGGGAGGCGGCGCGGTGGAGGCGGTTCGCGGCCGCGGACTGTGGGCCGGTGTGGACGTCGCCCGCAGCCATGGCACCGGCCGGCAGATCTCCGAGAAACTGATGGATCTCGGCGTGCTCGTCAAGGACACCCATGGCAGTACGATCCGGATCGCCCCGCCGCTGGTCATCAGCAAGGAGGACCTGGACTGGGGCCTCGACCAGCTGCGGGCGGTGCTACGGGGCTGAGCCCCACGCGTCCGCTGCCCGGCCGGGCCCGCAGGCCGGGCAGCACCCCGCGACCGGCCCGGAGCCACGAACCGCGCCGCCGCGTGGCGCTGCCGTGGGCCGCCACCCTGTGGTCCGCGGTCCCCGGCTCCGGGGGCGCCACAGGCGGCGGGCGCCGAGGATCGCGCCGCCTGGCCGGCGGCGCAGCGGGGGCCGGTGTCAGAGAATGCAGCGGGGGGCCGGTGTCAGAGAATGACGTGCGGGAGGAACCGGGCGTACTCATCGGTGATCAGGCCCGCGGACTCACGGATGCCGAGGCCCGCCGCCTGGTCCTCGACAACCCATGCGCCGAGCACCACCCGGTTGCCGTCGAAGTCGGGCAGCGGGGCCAACTCCTGGTAGCAGCACGCCTCTTCACGCACCACGGCCTTCTGGCCCGGATCGTGCACCGTGACGCCCGCACCCTCCCGGCCCAGCAGCGGCTTGGCCACGTACCCCTGTGTCGCGGCCAGCTCGCGGGGACCGTCCAGATAGGCGGGCAGCAGATTCGGATGTCCGGGATACAGCTCCCACAACACGGCGAGCAGTGCCTTGTTCGACAGCAGCATCTTCCAGGCGGGCTCGATCCACAGTGTGCTGCCGGTGCCACCGCCGTTGTCGAGCGTGTCCAGGACGTACGGGCCGAACCGGTCCGTGGTCAGCCACTCCCATGGATAGAGCTTGAAGCAACTGCGGATGAAGCGGAGCCGCTTGTCGACGAAGCGGCCGGAGAGCCGGTCCCAGCCGATGTCCTCCATGGAGATCGCCTCGGTCTCCAGACCGGCCTGCTCCGCGGTCTCGCGGAGGTACGCGACCGTCATCAGGTCCTCGCCGAGCTCGTCCCCCGCGGAGTGGGCGAAATGCACCGGCGCGCCGGGCGGCAGCAGCGCCGCCTGCCGCTTCCAGGCGTCCACCAGCCGCTCGTGCAGGGAGTTCCACTGGTCGGCGCCGGGAAACCGCTCCTCCATCCAGAACCACTGCGGGCCGGCCGCCTCCACCAGCGATGTGGGGGTGTCGGCGTTGTACTCCAGCATCTTGGCCGGGCCGCCGCCGTCGTAGTGCAGATCGAACCGGGCGTAGACGCTGGGCTGTTCGGCCCGTCGCCGCCAGGACTCGGCGACCTTGTCCGCCGCCCGGGGGTCGGTGATGCCCAGATCGGCGAAACGCTTCTTCTCGACGATGTGCTCCGCGGCCGCGAGGCACATCCGGTGCAGTTCCTCGACGACCTCCTCCAGCGCCTCGACCTCGGGGAGGGAGAACGCGTAGTAGGCGCTCTCGTCCCAGTATGGGCGCAGCGAGTCGTCCGGGTAGCGGGTCAGGGGGTAGATGAGTCCCTGCTCCTCGACCGTGGCCTGCCAGTCCGGGCGGGGAGTGATGGTGTGGCGCCGCATGACCGGTGATCAGCCGCCGCTACTGCCGTGGTGACTGCCGAAGCCGCCACGGTCCACCGAGGAACCCGATCCTCCGGAGGAGCCCTTGGAGGGTTTGGTGAAGGTGCCGTCGGACGCCCAGCCGTCGTCGACCTCCGCGTCGTAGTACCAGGCGTCATCACGCCGCGAGGTGGCCTTGGCGGAGGCCGAACCGGAGCACTGCTTGTTGTCGACGACGCGGTAGCCCTTGGAGTACTCGTAGCTGTCCCGGTCGACACAGCGCTTGTCGGGCTCCGAGCCGCAAGCCGTGAGTACGGCCGCCAGCGCGCCCATCCCACCCAGGATCACCGTGCCGGACCGTACCCGGCGTCGTGCGTCTGCCATGTGTCGTTCATCCCCGTCGTGTTCATGTTCAACAGCAGGCATCAGGGTAGGGCCCGTGCGGGTACGGGCGGCCAGCCGGGTCGGCGGACCACCGTGAGGAACAGCCCTGTTCGCCGCCGCGCATGTAGGCGCGTCATGGGCAGCGCGCGGCGCGTACGGCAACCCGCAGGGCGTCAGCCCCCGCGGCACCTCCCCGCGGCACGCCAGGCGGCAACAGCGGTGCGACGGGCCCCCCGCCGCACGTCAGGCACCAACAACGGCGGTGCGGCGTGGCAGACCCCGCGGCACGCAGGCAGCAACGGCGGTGCAGCGCGGCACACCCCGCGGCACGTCAGGGCAGCGCCCGGCACAGGGCGTCGACGGCGTTCGCGAAGGCGTGGTCCGGCGGGGTGCCGTAGCCGACGACCAGGGCGTCGGACAGAGCGCCCGGCTCCGTATCCGGGTGCCGGAACCAGCTGAGCCCCTGCAGGGCGAGCCCCTGCCGCGCGGCGCCCTGGACGACCGCCTGCTCCGTACCCGGCGGGAGTTCGAGCACCGCATGCAGGCCCGCGGCGATCCCGGTGACGCGGATGTGCGGAGCGCGCTCGGCCAGCGCGCCGACCAGCTGATCCCGCCGCCTCCGGTAGCGCAGCCGCATGCCCCGCACATGACGGTCGTACGCGCCCGAGTCGATGAACTCCGCGAGCGTCAACTGATCGAGCGTGCCGACCTGCCACTCGACTGGGCCCTTCAGCTCCACCACGGGGTCGACGAGATCCGCGGGCAGCACCAGCCAGCCCAGCCGCAGGCCGGGCGTGAGGCTCTTGCTCACCGAGCCCGCGTGGACCACGTGGTCCGGTTCCAGGCCCTGAAGAGCACCGACCGGCTGCCGGTCGTAGCGGAACTCACCGTCGTAGTCGTCCTCGACGACCAGGGCCCCCGTGCGACGCGCCCAGGCGACGGCGGCGGCCCTGCGGTCGGGGTGCAGCGGGACACCGGTCGGGAACTGGTGTGCGGCGGTGAGCAGAACGGCCCCCGCACCGCTCAGGGCCGCCAGATCTTCCGTACGTGCCCCGCGTTCGTCCACCGCGACCGGTGTGGTCCGCAGCCCGGAGCGGGTGATGACGTCCCGGTGGAAGCCCAGCCCGTACGACTCGACGGCCATCTCCCGTACACCGGTCTCCCGCAGGGCGGCGGACAGCAGCCTCAGCCCATGGGCGAAGCCGGAGCAGACGACGATCCGCTCCGGGTCGGCGAGGACACCGCGGGTGCGGGCCAGATAGCCGGCCAGGACCTGGCGCAGCTCGGTCCGGCCGCGAGGGTCGCCGAAGCCGAAGGCCTCGTTGGGCGCTCTCATCAGAGCCCGGCGGGCGGCGGTGAGCCAGGCGGTACGGGGGAAGGACGCCGCATCCGGGCGGCCGGGCACCAGCTCGTGGACGGGTTGAGGAGCAGGGCGGACGTGACGAGCGGGGTGGGCATGACGAGCCGGGAGTGCCAGGGCGGCCCGGCGGGCGGCGTGCGCCGGGCGGGCGGGTTCCGGCCTCTGGGCGACCCGTGTACCGGAGCCCTGCCGGGCGGTGAGCCAACCCTCGGCCACCAGTTCGGCGTAGGCACCGGCGACGGTATTGCGGGCGAGCCGCAGGTCGGCGGCGAGGGAACGGGAGGAGGGCAGCCGGGTGCCGGGGGCGAGCCGCCCCGTACGGACGGCGTCCCGCAGCGCGCTGATGAGCCCGGCCCGTACGCCATGGGCCGTGGTGCGCAGATCCAGATGCAGATCCACCCCGGCGCGCTCCAGGGATCCGGCACCCGCCGGGAGCCCGGAGCCCACCGCAGATCCGGCCTCCACCACGGTTCCGACGTCCGCCGCAGATCCGGCCTCCACCCCGGTTCCGACGTCCGCCGGAGATCCGACCTGCGCCAGAGATCCGACGTCCGCCACAGTTCCGACCTGCGCCGGAGATCCGGCGCAGGTCGGAACAGGCCCGGAACCCGGCCCCGCCACGCCCCCGGCGTCCGTGCCGTCCGCGGGCACGGGCTCATTGGCCCACGTTTCCTCCATGAAAATGGACCATACTCCTGGGCAATTCGCGGTCTAGCGTTGCGTTCATGACGACGAACCTGAGCACCCACGACCACGGCCCCCGGATGAACTTCTTCACCCTCGCGCCCGAGGTCTACAAGGCGATGGTCAACCTCGACGCGGCTGCCCGAAAGGGCGTCGACCCGGCCCTGGCCGAACTGGTCAAGATCCGCGCCTCCCAGCTCAACCGCTGCGCCTACTGCATCGACATGCATACCAAGGACGCCCGCCACGCCGGCGAGACCGAGGAGCGGCTCCACCTCCTCAACGCCTGGGAGGAGGCCGCCGGCTTCTACACCGAGAAGGAGCGCGCGGCCCTCGCCCTGACCGAGGCGATCACCGTCCTCACCGACGGCTTCGTGCCGGACGCGGTGTACGAGCGCGCCGCCGACCACTTCGAGCAGGCCGAACTCGCCCAGCTCATCAGCCTCATTTTCGTCATCAACTCCTGGAACCGCATCGGCGTGACCACCCGTTCGGTGCCCGGCCAGTACAAGCCCGGGGCGCTGAGCCACTGATGGCCGCGGCGGATGTGTTGCGAGCGCTCCACCACGACCGGGAGCCGGACGATCCCCTGGTACTGCCCGGCCCCTGGGACGCCGCCAGCGCCCGCGCCTTCGCTGACGCGGGCTTCCCGGCCCTGGCGACACCGAGCGCGGGGGTGTCGGCGTCGCTGGGCTACGAGGACGGCGGCGGCACCCCGCCCGAAGCGATGTTCGCGGCGGTGGCCCGGATCGTACGGTCGGTGGACGTCCCGGTGTCGGCGGACGTGGAGGACGGATACGGGCTGCCGCCGGAGGAGCTCGTGGAGCGGCTGCTCGCGGCGGGGGCGGCGGGCTGCAATCTGGAGGACTCGGATCCGGCAACCGGGGAGCTCCAGGACGCCCGTCGGCAGGCGGACCGGCTCGCGGAGGTACGGGCCGCCGCGGGCGGCCGACTCGTGATCAACGCCCGGGTCGACACCTTTCTGCGCGGTGACCGTACGCCGGAGACGGCCATCGAGCGCGGACGGCTGTACGCGGAGGCGGGGGCGGACTGCGTGTACCCGATTCTCGCGCCGCCCGAGCTGCTGCCGGTGCTGGCGGCCGGGATCGGCGTCCCGCTGAACGCCCTTGCCGTACCCGGCGGTCCGTCACCGCGGGAGCTGGGCGGCCTGGGCGCCACCCGCGTCACCTTCGGCGGCGGGCTCCAGCGGCAGATCGCGGGCGAGGTACGGGCCCTGGCCCAGCGACTGCGTAACGGCTGACGGCCCGACCGCCGACCGCTGACCCATACGGCCTGACCGCCCGACCTCACGACCGCACGACCGCACGACCGACCGCACGACGGCACGACAGAGCGCCGGAAGCAGACAGAAGAATCCGCCCCGGAGCGAACGCACAGCGCTCCGGGGCGGATTCGTCCGGGGGACGTCAGTACGACGTCGCGGAACGGACGGGCCGGGGGCGTACCCGGATTACGGCATCCACGCCTTCCACACGTCCGGGTTCGCCTTGACCCACTTCTCGGCAGCCGCCTCCGGGGACATCTTGTCGCCCGCGATCATGGTGGCGATCTCGTTCTGCTGGTCCGTGGTCAGCTTGAACTTCTTCAGGAACTCGGCCGCCTTGCCGCCCTTCTTGGCGAAGTCGGCGTTGAAGTACTTCTGCAGCGGGGTATTCGGGTAGCCGCAGGAGATCTTCTTCGGGTCCTTGTCGCAGCCTTCCTTGTACTCCGGCAGCTTGACCTCGACCATGTCGACCTGGGAGTTCAGCCACTGCGGGGTCCACCAGTACGTCAGGAAGGGCTTCTTCGCCTTGACGTTCTTGCGGATCTCGGTGATCTGCGCCGCCTCGCTGCCCGCGTACACGGTCTTGAGGTCCAGCTTCAGGTTCTTGATAATCGCGTCATCGTTGGTGACGTAGTCGGGCGAGCCCTCCAGGAGCTGGCCCTTACCGCCGCTCTCGGAGGTCTTGAACTCGTCGGCGTACTTGTTCAGGTTCTTCCAGTCGGTGACATCCGGGTGCTTGTCCGCGAAGTACTTCGGGACGTACCAGCCGATGTGACCGGTGACGCCGAGGTCGCCGCCCTTGACGACGGTCTTCTTGTCCTCGACGTACTTCTTCTCCTGCTCGGGGTGGCCCCAGTCCTCCAGGACCGCGTCCAGGTCGCCCTTGGCCAGCGCGTCCCAGGCGAGGACCTCACCCATCTGCTGGGTCTTGACCTTGTAGTCGAGCTCCTTCTCGAGCAGGTGTTTGGCCACGGCGACGTTCGCCTCCGCGCCGACCCAGGACGGGACCGTGAGCTTCACGGTCTTGCCGTCGCTGCCCGCGGTGTTCGACTTGCCCGTCTCGGCGGCGCCGCAAGCGCTCAGCGCAAGCATGCCGGCCGCTCCGACGATGGCTATGGCGGCTCTCGTCCGCTTGGTGTTCTGCATGATCAGAGATTTCCTTTTCTGTTGGTGCACGTTCGCCGGGAGACGGTGCGTCAGGTGTCGCGCCCTTTGGACGCGGTGGGTTGGGTGACTCGGTCCAGCATCAGACCGAGACAGACGATGGCCGCACCGGCCACCAGTCCGACGCCGAGGTCGCCCCGGGAGAGGCCGAAGACGACGTCGTAGCCGAGCGCCCCGCCACCGACCAGGCCGCCGACGATGACGACGGCCAGGACCAGCACGACGCCCTGGTTGACGGCCAGCAGCAGCGCGGGGCGGGCCAGCGGGAGCTGGACCTGCCACAGCTGCTGCCTGCCGCTGGCGCCCAGCGAGCGGGCAGCCTCCACCGCGGCCGGATCGACCTGGCGCAGGCCCTGGGAAGTGATCCGGACGACGGCGGGCAGGGCGTAGACCACGGCCGCGACGATGGCCGCCGCACGGCCGACCGCGAACAGCGCGACCACCGGGATCAGATAGACGAACTGCGGCATGGTCTGCATCGCGTCGAGCACCGGGCGCAGTGCGCGCTCCACCCAGCCGACACGGGCCGTGAGAATGCCGGTCGCGAAGCCGAGCACCAGCGTCAGGACCAGGGCGGCGAGGACCTGGGCGAGCGTGTCCAGGGACTTCGGCCATACGCCCATGACGCCGATCGCGCCCATGGCGAGCACCGCGGTGAGCGCGGTGCGCCAGGTGCCGACCAGCAGGGCGAACCCGGCGACCAGCAGCAGCACCAGCCACCAGGGCAGGGCCTGGAGACCGTCGCGCAACGGGTTCAGCATCCACTCGGTGAAATGCCCGGCCCAGACCTCGGTGCCGCCGATGAACGGCAGCCCCTCCCGCATCTGAGCGATCACAGAGCTGTTGAAGCTGTTGACGGGGGTGGAGATGTCGTACGTCCACGCCTCGGGCCAGGCCACGGAACCGGCGGCCTTGCCTGCCACGACCGCCGCGACGGTACCGGCGGCGACCACGGCCCAGGCCAGCCGGCCGCGCAGCAGGCGCCGCACCGAGGAGCGCTCGGTCACCTCGAGGCTCGCCCCGGCCGCCGCCGTCGTGCGGTCCAGCCAGATCGCGATCAGCACGATCGGGATACCGGCCGCCAGCGCCTTGCCGACGTCGACCGTCGACAGCGCCTGGTAGACCTCCTCACCGAGGCCGCCCGCGCCGACGAGGGCCGCGATGACGACCATCGACAGCGCCATCATGATGGTCTGGTTCAGGCCCAGGAGCATGTCCTTGCGGGCCAGCGGCAGCCGGGCCGTCCACAGCCGCTGCAGCCGGCTCGCGCCGAGCGAGGCCGAGGCCTCCAGCACCGTCGGCGCGGCCCCGCGGAGCCCGAGCGCGGTGAGCCGGGCCATCGGAGGGGCGGCATAGATGACGGTGGAGAAGAGCGCGGCCGGGGTACCGGTGCCGAAGATCAGGACGAACGGCAGGAGGTAGGCGAAGGCGGGCAGCACCTGCATGGTGTCGAGCACCGGGCGCAGCATCCGGTCGAACCGGTCCGAGAGACCGGCGGCCAGCCCGAGGAGCAGGCCGACGACCGCCGAGACCGCCACCGCCACCACCATCAGGGCGAGGGTGAGCATGGCGGGTTCCCACATGCCCAGCACCCCGCAGAGGAGGAAAGCACCGAGCGCGGTGCCCGCCACCCGCAGACCGGAGCGGCCCAGGCCGCCGGCCTTCCAGGCGAGGAGTGCGGCGCCCAGGGTCACCCCGAGCCACCCTGCGGACTCCAGCAGCTGGTACACGCCGTCGACCGAGGCGGTGGCCGTGTTGCTGAGGTGCAGCAGGAAGTACAGGAAGAGCGGGTGGGTCTCGCGGTTGTCGATGATCCAGTCGTTGAACGAGTTCAGCGGCCCGGAGATGTCGACGCTCAGCGCGCTGGGCCAGCTGCCGCTGCCCCACAGGATGGCGGCCAGCGGGGCCAGCACAGCAGCGGCCACGGCGAGCAGCAGGAGCTTGCCGCCGGCGGGACGGGAGCCCAGCAGCGCCCTGACCCCGCCCGGCCGGCCCGGGGGCCCGCCGTCCGGCTTGCGCTTCTCCGCAGTCACCTCGCGTGATGTTGCGGTGGCACTCATGCTGCCACCGCCTCGGCCTTCACTCCGGCCACCACGGCCAGCAGGCGCTCGGAGTCGACGACGCCCAGGCACCGGCCGCCGTCGACGACACGGGCCGGGGCGCCGGAGCGGGCGACCGCCTCGATCGCTTCGGAGACCGTCGCGTCCGGGGCGATCGACGGGCCGTTGCTCGCCTCGTCGCCCTCGGGCGGCCGCATGGCGCTCCGTGCGGTGACGACCTGCTCGCGGGGCACGTCGCGCACGAAGTCGCGGACATAGTCGTCGGCCGGCGAGACGACGATCTCCTCGGGCGTGCCGAGCTGCACGATCCGCCCGTCGCGCATCAGCGCGATGCGGTCGCCGAGGCGCAGCGCCTCGCTGAGGTCGTGGGTGATGAAGATCATCGTCCGGCCCTCTTCGCGGTGCAGGCGGATGACCTCTTCCTGCATGTCGCGGCGGATGAGCGGGTCGAGCGCGCTGAAGGGCTCGTCGAAGAGCAGGACCTCGGGGTCGACGGCGAGGGCGCGGGCGAGGCCGACGCGCTGCTGCTGGCCGCCGGAGAGCTGGCTGGGGCGGCGGCCCTCGAACCCGGCGAGGCCGACCTTCTCGACTATCTCGGCGGCCTTGGCGCGCCGAGCGGCCTTGCCGACGCCCTGGATCTCCAGCCCGTACGCGACGTTGTCGAGGACGGAGCGGTGCGGCAGCAGGCCGAAGTGCTGGAAGACCATGGAGGCGCGGTGGCGGCGCAGTTCGCGCAGCCTGGACCGGTCCATGGCGAGGACGTCCTCGCCGTCGATGGCAAGCTCACCGCTGGTGGGCTCGATGAGCCTTGTCAGACAGCGGACGAGGGTGGACTTGCCGGAGCCGGAGAGGCCCATGACGACGAAGACCTCGCCCTTCTGGACGTCGAAGGAGACGTCGCGGACGGCGGCGGTACAGCCGGTCTTCTGCCGCAGTTCCTCCGCGGACAGGCCGCCGTCGGCGCTGCCCGGGATCCGGTCGGCCTTGGGGCCGAAGACTTTCCACAGGTTGCGGACGGAGAACACCGGCTCGGTGGTCGTACTCATCACGCATCACCTCCCGGTGTCGGTTGCTGGACGAGCAGTTCGGCGCACTTCTCCCCGACCATCAGGACGCCGATCATCGGGTTGACGGCGGGCATCGTGGGGAAGACGGAGGCGTCGGCGATCCGGATGCCGTCGAGTCCCCGGATCTTCAGATCGGGTCCTACGACGGCCTGTTCATCGCCGACGGCACCCATCCGGCAGGTGCCGGCGGGGTGGTAGACGGTGTGGGCGACCTTGCGGGCGTACTCGCTGATCGCCTCGTCGGAGGTGACCTCCGGGCCGGGGCAGACCTCGCGCTTGAGCCACTGGGCGAAGGGTTCGCTCTTCGCGATCTCACGGGCGATCCTGATCCCGTCGACGAGCGTCCGGCCGTCGTAGTCGTCCTCGTCCGTGAAGTAACGGAAGTCCAGCGCGGGCTTGACCTCGGGGTCGGCGCTGGTGAGGTAGAGGCGGCCGCGGCTGCGGGGCTTGGGGATGTTGGGGGTCATCGACACCCCGTGCTCGGGCTTCTCGTAGCCCAGCCGCTCCGGATTGTCGGTGAACGGGATCTGGTAGAAGTGGAACATCAGGTCCGGCCCCCGGGACTCGGGGTCCCGGCGCACGAAGAGGCCCGCGTCCGAATCCATCGCGGAGTTCTCGGGAATCGGCCCGTCGGTCTCCCAGACGATGACCGACTCGGGGTGGTCGAGCAGGTTCTCGCCGACGCCGGGCAGGTCGTGCGCCACGGGGATGCCGAGCGCCTCCAGGTCCCCCTTCGGCCCGATGCCGGAGTGCATCAGCAGCCGCGGGGTGTCCACCGCGCCCGCACAGACCAGGACCTCACGGCGGGCCTCGACCAGGATCTCCTCGCCGTCCTTGGTCCGTACGTGGACCCCGGTGGCGCGCGGTCCGTCCAGCTCCAGCCGGTACGCCCAGGTCTCCAGCATGATGTGCAGATTCGGGCGGTCTCCGGCCTCCAGGTGGGGGTGGAGGTAGGCGACGGAAGCGGAGGAGCGCTTGTTGTTCTCCGGGTGGTAGGCGAGGTCGAAGAAGCCGACGCCCTCGTGGAACGGCTCCTTGTTGAAACCCTCGACCCGGGGTACGCCCAGCGTCGCCTGCGCCGCCTGCACGAAGTCGCGGGCGATGGCGTTCCGGTCCTTCTCGTCGACGGCCACGATGTTGTTGCGCAGCCGGTGGAAGTACGGGTCCATGGACGCCGCGTCCCAGCCCTCGGCCCCGGCCTCGGCCCACTCGTCCCAGTCGGACGGCAGCGGCTTGAAGCTGATCAGGGTGTTGTGGGAGGAGCATCCGCCGAGCACCCGGGCACGGCTGTGCCGGATGTGGGAGTTGCCGCGTGGCTGCTCGGTGGTGGGGTAGTCGTAGTCGAGGTCCCCGCCCAGCAGGCCGAGCCAGCGGCGCAGGGTGAGGACGTCGGGCCGGTCGACATCGGACGGGCCGCCCTCGATGACGGCGACGGTGACGTCGGGGTTCTCGGTGAGGCGGGAGGCGATCACCGATCCTGCGGTGCCGCCGCCGACCACGACGTAGTCGTAAACAGTCAAGGGGTCTTGCTCCTCTGCAAGGTGCGTGCGTGTGCGCGTCGCTGCGAACAGACGGACCGGGGTCAGCCCGAGAACCAGCGCACCGGGCGCGGGTTCAGGTTCTGGTACACGTGCTTGGACTCGCGGTACTCGTCCAGGCCCGACGGGCCCAGCTCACGGCCGATGCCGGACTTGCCGAAACCGCCCCACTCGGCCTGCGGGAGGTAGGGGTGGTAGTCGTTGATCCACACGGTGCCGTGCCGGAGCCGTCCGGCGACCCGCCGCGCGCGGCCCGCGTCGGAGGTCCACACCGCGCCCGCGAGGCCGTACTCGGTGTCGTTGGCGAGGGCGACGGCGTCATCCTCGGTGTGGAAGGTCTCGACGGTCAGAATCGGTCCGAAGGTCTCCTCCCTCACCACACGCATATCGCCATGGCAGTAGTCCAGGACGGTCGGCGTATAGAAGTAGCCGGTGGCGGGCCGTACGTCGGACGGCTCGGGGCGGGTGCCGCCGCAGCGCACGACGGCGCCCTCTTCACGGGCGGAGTGGACGTACGCCTCGACCTTGTGCAGCTGCTGCTCGGAGACGAGGGGGCCGCATTCGACGCCCTCCTCGGTGCCGCGCCCGAGCTTGATCCTCGAGGCCCTGAGCGCGAGTTCGGCGACGAACCGGTCGCGTACCGACTCCTCGATGATGAGCCGGGCGCCGGCGGAGCACACCTGTCCGCTGTGGATGAAGGCGGCGTTCAGCGCCTGGTCGACGGCGGTGTCGAAGCCCTCGTCGGTCGCGCACGCGTCGGCGAAGACGACATTGGGGTTCTTGCCGCCGAGTTCGAGGGCGACCTTCTTCACCGAGGGCGCGGCGGCCTGCATGACCTTGGTGCCGCTGAGCAGGCCGCCGGTGAACGACACCAGGTCCACGGCCGGGTGCTCGGACATCCGGGCGCCGACGGGGTCACCCGCGCCGGTGACGAGATTGGCGACGCCCGCGGGCAGACCCGCCTCGACGAGCAGTTTCACCAGGTGGACGGTGGACAGCGGGGTGACCTCGCTCGGCTTGATCACGAACGTGTTGCCCGCGGCCAGCGCGGGGGCGACCTTCCAGCTGGCCTGGAGGAGCGGGTAGTTCCAGGGAGTGATCAGCGCACAGACGCCGACCGGTTCATGCACGACGACGCTGTGCACCTCCGGTGAGCCCGCGTCCACCACGCGCCCGCCGCTCTCGTTCATGACCAGGTCCGCGAAGTAGCGGAAGGCGTTGGTGACATCGTCGACGTCGACCCGGCCCTCTTCCAGGGTCTTCCCGGTGTCGCGGCTCTCGATGAGCGCGATGTCCTCGCGGTCCCGCTGGAGCAGGTCGGCGACACGGCGCAGCAGCGCCGCCCGGTCGGCGGCGGCCGTGTGCGGCCAGGGCCCGGAGTCGAAGGCAGCACGGGCGGCGGCAATGGCAGCATCGGTGTCGTCCGCGCCGCCCTCGGCCACCAGCGCCAGAGTCTTGGCGTCGGCGGGGTCGAGGACCTCGCGGGTGGCACCGGATGCGGCGGCGCGCCATACGCCGTCTACGTGGATCGTCTCGATTGCCGACACGTTGTGTACTGCCTTCCCTGCCTGAAATGTTCCACGCTGGGGTCCAACCCAGCAGCCGGGACCCCTCCCCCGAAGACCGAAACGTATGCCTAAAGGTTCACGCTAAGTGGCCCGTCTCACGTGATTGATGGGCAACCGCATAGCCGTACACGGATATAACTACCCATAACGGTCGGCCTGGTGTGATGCCGCACACACCATCAGGCGCCTTGATCCGGCCCCCGTCGTGGAAGGGCCACCGGCAGGCGGCTTCCGTGCTAGGGCGTGTTCCCCACGGAGCACGAGCACGGGCGCGAACGACAGCGACCCGGTTCGCCCGCATCGTGTGTGCGGGCAAACCGGGTCGGTTGCGTCAGTCGCCTCGGTCGGCGCCTCCCGGCGCCCGACGGGAAGCGGCGGAAGAGACTTCGGCCGCGACGGTGAGGCGTACGGCTCAGATCAGGCCGAGACCGCGGACGGCGTCGCGCTCCTCGGCGAGCTCGGCGACCGAGGCGTCGATACGGGTGCGGGAGAAGTCGTTGATGTCCAGACCCTGGACGATCTCGTACGTGCCGTTCGCGGTGGTGACCGGGAAGGAGGAGATCAGGCCCTCCGGGACGCCGTAGGAGCCGTCCGACGGGATGCCCATGGAGGTCCAGTCGCCCTCGGCGGTGCCGTTGACCCAGGTGAAGACGTGGTCGAGGGCGGCGTTGGCGGCGGAGGCGGCCGAGGACGCGCCACGGGCCTCGATGATCGCGGCACCGCGCTTGGCGACGGTCGGGATGAAGGTGTCGGCCAGCCACTTCTCGTCGTTGACGACCTCGGCGGCGTTCTTGCCCGCGACCTCGGCGTGGAAGATGTCCGGGTACTGGGTCGCCGAGTGGTTGCCCCAGATGGTGAGCCTGCGGATCTCGGAGACCGGAACACCGGTCTTCTTCGCGAGCTGCGAGATCGCGCGGTTGTGGTCGAGGCGGGTCATCGCGGTGAAGCGCTCGGCCGGTACGTCCGGGGCGGCGGCCTGGGCGATCAGCGCGTTGGTGTTGGCCGGGTTGCCGACGACCAGGACCTTGATGTCGTCCGCGGCATGGTCGTTGATGGCCTTGCCCTGCGGCTTGAAGATGCCGCCGTTGGCCTCGAGCAGATCGCCGCGCTCCATGCCCTTGGTACGGGGGCGGGCGCCGACGAGGAGGGCGACGTTCGCACCGTCGAAGGCCACGTTCGGGTCATCGGTGATCTCAATGCCCTGAAGCAGCGGGAAGGCACAGTCGTCGAGCTCCATGGCGGTGCCCTCGGCGGCCTTGAGGCCCTGCGGGATCTCGAGAAGACGCAGTTTGACCGGCACGTCCGCGCCGAGGAGGTGACCGGAGGCGATGCGGAAGAGCAGCGCGTAGCCGATCTGACCGGCCGCGCCGGTGACGGTGACATTGACGGGAGTGCGGGTCATGGCGATCTCCTGCTTGCTTGCCTGGCGGTGGGTGTCCCTGGCCCAATCTGGGGGGTCTCCTGCCCGGCGTAAGCCTTCTTGGATACTGCGAGAGACCCGTTCGTCAGGCTATCCTGCGCGGTTCTCCGCGAACCCCCGGGCCTGTGTGTCGCGGCTCACCGCGGCCACTACGGGGTGGCGGTCGCTCGCCACGAGGGGGGAGATGGCGAGCGACCGCCGGGGGATGGACCGCACCCGTGGGGGGTGCTGTGCGCCTTCCCCGGTCGGACGCGGTCATGCCTGCCATTTTCGGCCGTACCGAAGCCCGACCGGGGCCTCCGACGGAGCGCCCGAACGGGGGCCTCCGACCGTCACGGCGCGGGCGGCTGTCCGCCGCCTCGCGCAGGCGCCCGACTGCCGCCCCGCCCGGGCACCGCCCCGTTCGGCCGAGCCCACCCCAGCGTCGACAGCGCTCGTGATCGATACACCTGTGCCCGCGTCAGTCAAGGTTTGCCCAGTAGCGAGGTCACCTGGTGCGGCCAGTTGCAAGGCTCCGGATCGGCCTCGGGGCTCCCCCATGCCGAAGGCCAGGGGAGGGCCTGCGCGGTCCATCGGACATCGCAGCTGGGGCCCTCCCCCAGCCTCCGGCCGGGGGAGGTGACTGGGCGGAAGGCCGTGCCAAGGCGGCGAGCGGCGTAAACCTTGGCTGATGCGGCGCTAGTTCGCGCGGGGCACCGTGCAGCCGCTCTCTCCTGCCTTGGTGCGTATGCAGGCCTTGGCCCGGTCCGGGGAGCTCGCGGCCACCATCGGGGTGTACGCGTCGTTGTCCTGGTCGGCCGTGCCGCTCTCGCTCTGCTGCGCCGCGGTGATACGGACCGTATCGCCGGGGGCCGCCTCGGCGATACGCGCCCAGGCCGCACCGCACACCTCGCTGTAGCGGACCTCGATGAATGCCCCGCCGACCGTGGCGTCGGCCACGGTCTTGGCGTACTTGCCGCCGCAGCCCGCGGTCTCGGGATCCTTGCCCGTGCAGTCCTTGCCGCTGCACTTCACTCCCGCCGGCAGGTCGGGCTCCTCGGAGACGCCCGGCGTGGGCGATGTCCTGGCCGCCTCGGCGTCGTCACCCCCGCCGGGGCCCAGCAGGAGCACGGCCGCGGCGATGACGAGCAGAACGCCCACGACGCCGGTCAGGAACAGGGCCACCCGACGGCGGGGCCGGCCGTCCCCGCCCTCCGGCCCGTCCGGTCCTTCACGACGGCCGGGACTGTCCGCGACTGCCGCGGCGGCGCCGCGATCCGTACCTCCGGGGTCGGGAGCGTGACCGGCGCGCCCCGTACCACCGGGGTCGGGAGAGTGCCCCGAACCGCCGGGGTCGGGAGCGTGACCGGCGCGCCCCGAACCACCGGGGTCGGGAGAGTAACCGGCGCGCCCCGAACCGCCGGAGTCGGGAGCGTGACCGGCGCGTGCCTCACCTCCGCCACGTGCCGGAGCGCCGTCGGCCGCGTCCCGTCCGCCGGGGTCACGGCCCGGCTCAGGACGGGACGGCAGCGGCGCGGCCCGCTTACGCGTGCGATTGTTCTTCGCGGCCTTCGCCGGCGGCGGTCCGAACTCCCCCAGAGCGGCACGCGCCTGGGAGACACGTATCGCCTCCATCGTGACGTCGTGCCGCATTTCCGAACGGCTCCAGGCGCGCTCCGCCAGCTCCCACATCGTCGTCAGATGCCCGGTGTTCGCACCGGTCACCTCGGCGAGGGCGACGACGGCACCCTGCGGTGCCAGCAGTCTTCCGTTGAGATAGCGCTCCCAGGACGTCTTGCTGTAGCCGGTGCGGTCGGCGACCGCGGCGACACTCAGTCCGCTGCGATCGACGAGCCTGCGAAGCTGACTGACGAACTCCCGTACCTGCGGATCGAGTTCATCCGGCAGCGCCCTCCAACGAGGCATGTGCCTCCCCCTGTTCCCCCCGTGCCGTGCTGTTGTCCCCGGTGCCGCGAGCCCTCCCCCGGGCCCTCGCCGGGGACTACCCAATGTGATGCGCTCACCGGGAATATCAGTTCCCTTTACGGGGGCGCACGGATGCATACGAACCGCGGCTGCGCCAGTGGGCGCGCCCCCTTGTTCTCCTGATTGTCGCACTGGCGCCCCGGCTGCCCGCCGACAACCGGGTGAGAGAGGTGCGCATGCGTGGCAGCGCGCCGGAAAACGTCACGTCAGCGCCCTGAGGAACGCTGCTCCTGAGCGGTCCTGACCGTTCCGGGAACCTCGTCCCCTCAGGCCCTCGCGACGAGGCGTCCGGTGGAGCAAGGGGAGAACCGGGAAGGTCCGCACAGAACCGCTGCGATCTGCCGCGGCTCGGCGGCGCACAACGGCGGATGACCCGCTCGGCGTCACCCTCGGCACCGGCGGTGACCGCCGGTGGCGATCCACTGGGCATCACTGGGCAGCGGCGGCGGACGCCGGTGGCGATCCACTGACGTCGGTCCATGGCCCCCGGCCCCGGGCCCCCCGTACACGCGGCCGTCCGTCCCCCGAGGGTGAGGACGGACGGCCGCCCCGCTGAGCGCGTGCGTGCGCCCTCCCGCACGGGGCCACGACAGAGCGGAACCGGAGCGCACCACGGCCATGCCACGGCCACGCTCCGAAGCCCCACGGGCTACGGCCCGAAGCACTCCTCGGCCCCACCGGACGCGGGTATCAGACAGGCCCGCACCGCACGCGTATCCCCAGCTGCGACCATCCGCGTGAAGAGGTATTCCGCGGCGTCGTACTCATCCGCGACGGTGGCCCGTTGCGGCGCGCCGTCCGGCGCCACGGAAACCTCGATCCGGTCGCCGATCTCCGAGTTCCAGAGCCGGGCCCAGGCCGCCCCGCACGCCTCGTTGTAACGGATCTCCATCCGGGCGCCGGTGGCGGCGTGGTGCGAGGCAAGGGTCCGTACGGCCTCCGCCGTCCCGCAGGCCATGCTGTCCGGGTGCCGGCCCGCGCATGCCGTCCCCCGGCAGCCCGGGGTGACGTGCCCGGAGGGTTCGGCCGGGCCGGGCGGCGGCTCACCGACCGTCCCGGTGGCCGCTGTGATCACTGCCACCACCGCTGCCACCAGGGCGGCCACGGCCGTGCCCGCCGCGACGATGAGCGCGGCCGTCCGGCCGCGCGAGGACCCTGCGGATCGCGTGGACCGCAAGGACAGCACAGTGCGCACCGTCCACGGGGTCCGCGCAGGTCGCGGAGTCGGGGCGGATCGCGGGGTCCGCGCAGTTCTCGGAGTCGGGGCGGATGTCGGAGATGGCGCGCGGCGCGGGGATCGCTGCGCGCCGGGCTCCGGAGCGGCGGCCTCCGGAGCGGCGGGCTCCGGAGCGGCGGCCTCCGCCGGCCCTCCGCGCCCGTGGCCGGCGCGCCCGCTCCACGCCAGGTCCGCCAGCTCCCACAGCGCCAGCAGCCTGCCCGCAGGCTCCCGCGTCAGCTCGCACAGCGCCTCGACGGCCTCCCGCGGAGGCAGCTTCTTCCCGTTGAGATACCGCTCCCAGGACGACTTGCTGTAGGCGGTGCGTTCCGCGAGGGCCACCAGGCTCCACCCTGTACGTGCCCTGAGCCTGCGGAGTCCCTCCGCGAGACGGGCACACTCCGGCGCGTCCACACCCTCCGCACCCGGACTCCCCGGGCAGACGCCACCCATGCCTCGGCCTGTCCCTGTCCCTGTGCCTGTGCCGACGCGCCCCGGTCCCGTGTCCGCTCCGGTCATGCCCGCAGCGCTCCCCATGTGTGAGGGCCGACCTTGCCGTCGACGATCAGGCGGGACTTCTTCTGGAAGCGCTTGACCGCTCGCTCGGTCATGGCCCCGTACACCCCGTCGATGGCACCCGGTGAGAACCCGAGGTGGCGCAGCAGGCACTGCGCCTCGACGACATCCCAGTTCGCCACGGACGTCACGAGCACGGCGTCACGGGTCGTGCTGTGTCCTGCCTGGAGGTGTCCGTCCACGCGCTCGATCTCGCACCGGAACGTCCGCCCGGGGCTGGTGATGAACGGGCGGCCCGGCGCGCCGTTCCTCGCGGCGGACGCCGTGGGCCGCGGCTCCGCCCCGTCCTCCCAGGGAGCGGCGACCAGCAGGCCGCCGGCCGGCCCGCCGACGAGGACCGCCCCGGCAATGGCCGCCGCGACCGGATGGCGCATGCTCCTTCGCCAGGCCGACTCCGGCCGCGACGACTCCGGCACGGACGGCTCCGGCACGGACGGCTGCAGCACGGACGGCTCGGGACCGGACGGTTCCGGACCGGACGGTTCCGGACCGGTCGGTTCCGGAGCGGGCCCGCGATCCGGCAGCACCTCCCGCGCCCGCGTCTCCTCGGCCACCTCGTGCAGTACCAGCAGCCGCGTCACATCGCCACCGCACACCCGTGCCAGCTGCTCGACTGCCTCGCGCGGCGGCAGCTTCTTCCCGTTCAGATAGCGCTCCCAGGAGGAGCGGCTGTACGAGGTCTTGGACCCCAGCGATGCCAGGCTCAGCCCGCTGCGGTCCTTCAATCGGCGTAACTGCACAATGAGTTGCCGGACCCGCGGGTCAAGCGGTTCCGGCAACTCCTTCCAACGCGACATGGCCCACCCCACTCGTGTGGTGCTCCCCCGAGGCGAATGCCTCCCTGCCGATTGCACACCGCAGCAACGCACCAGGTTCCCGGTTCGCCCCGATGCGGGTGCTTTTCGGTCACGGTCTCCCGGTGTCCCCGACGTCCCCGACGGGTCCCGCCGTCCCAGCGGTGCCGCTCCCCCACGGCATCCCAGCAGTTCAGCGCGTACGCATCCCACGATCGCCTCAGTCCGGCGATCTCCCTCGCAGACGGGCCAAGTTGGCCTGCAATCTCGGTGAGGCAAGCCGGGCGGCGCGGTCCACCCCGTACCGCCCTCGACCCCAACGGGAGGAACCCGAAACCATGAACGTACGCAAGCGCATCGCCCTCGCGACGGTGGCCGTCGCCCTCGGTGGCGGGCTGGTCGTCGGACCGGCGGCCAGCGCCTTCGCCGAGTCGCCGCGGAAGGTGACCGCATCTCAGCAGGAGATCGGCGCACAGGCGGCATGCCCCAAGGGCGGCTCGTACAAGTACAAGAAGCTGCAGGGCGGCGTCAAGGGCTGGACGGCCAACTACAGCAACACCCTGTCCGCCGTCATCCGCAAGGGCAGCACAGGCAAGCACGTGTACGAGGCGCAGTGCATGCTCAAGGGCTGGGGCTACAACCCGGGCCCGGTCGACGGGGATTTCGGCGACAAGACCTTCAGGGCCGTGAAGAAGTTCCAGACGGACCAGCGCATCACCAAGGACGGCATTGTCGGTAAGAACACCTGGAAGTACCTGCGCAACCCGCGCTGATCCCGGACAGCAGAGCGGTGGTCCGTCCTCTCCCGCGGAAGAGGACGGACCACCGTCGCCGCCGGAGCCCGAGGCCGCTCCGGCTACACCCCGGCCATCTTCTTCTGCAGGTTGGTGTCCAGGGCGTCCAGGAACTGCTCCGTGCTCAGCCACGGCTGGTCCTTGCCGATGAGCAGCGCCAGGTCCTTGGTCATCTGGCCGCCCTCGACGGTCTCCACGCAGACCTCCTCCAGGGTCTGCGCGAACCCGGTGACCTCGGGGGTGCCGTCCAGTTTGCCGCGATGGGCCAGGCCCCGCGTCCAGGCGAAGATCGACGCGATCGGGTTCGTCGAGGTCGGCTTGGACTGCTGGTGCCGGCGGTAGTGGCGGGTGACGGTACCGTGCGCGGCCTCGGCCTCGACGGTCTTGCCGTCGGGGGACATCAGCACGGAGGTCATCAGACCGAGCGAGCCGAAGCCCTGCGCGACGATGTCGGACTGCACGTCGCCGTCATAGTTCTTGCAGGCCCAGACGTAGCCGCCCTCCCACTTGAGCGCCGCGGCGACCATGTCGTCGATGAGCCGGTGCTCGTAGGTGAGGCCCTTGGCGTCGAAATCGGCCCGGAACTCGGCGTCGAAGACCTCCTGGAAGATGTCCTTGAAGCGACCGTCGTACTTCTTGAGGATCGTGTTCTTCGTGGACATGTAGACCGGGTAGTCACGGTCCAGGCCGTAACGGAAGGACGCCCGGGCGAAGTCGCGGATCGACTCGTCCAGGTTGTACATGGACAGCGCGACACCGGCGCCCGGGAACTCGTACACCTCGAGCTCGACCGGCTCCGAGCCGTCCTTCGGGGTGAAGGTCATGGTGAGGGTGCCCTCGCCCGGCACCTTCAGGTCCGTGGCGCGGTACTGGTCGCCGAAGGCGTGACGGCCGACGACGATCGGCTTGGTCCAGCCCGGGACGAGCCGCGGCACGTTCTCGATGATGATCGGCTCGCGGAAGATCACGCCGCCGAGGATGTTACGGATGGTGCCGTTGGGCGAGCGGTACATGGCCTTGAGGCCGAACTCCTCGACCCGCGTCTCGTCCGGCGTGATGGTGGCGCACTTCACGCCCACGCCGTACTGCTTGATCGCGTTGGCCGCCTCCACGGTGACCTGGTCGTGCGTGGCGTCGCGGTGCTCGATGCCCAGGTCGAAGTACTTCAGCTCCACATCCAGGTACGGCAGGATCAGCCTGTCCTTGATGTACTGCCAGATGATGCGCGTCATCTCGTCGCCGTCGAGCTCGACGACGGGCTTGGCTACCTTGATCTTGGCCATGGGAGTGCTTCGTCCCTCTCGCGCGGCGGGATCACCTCGCCATCAAGATACTCGGCTTTCACCATGACGTCGGTTACGCCCGTGATGCCCGTTACGCCGGGACGGTGCCCGGGGTCGCCCGCCCTCAGCGGACGGTGAAGTGGACCACATCCTCCAGCCAGGGGATGTCCAGCCAGGGGTCGGGCTGCGCCATCATCGCCAGCAGCACGATCGCCGTGCCCAGCCCGCCGTAGGTCAGCATGTCGGTGAACTTCGAGCGCACGGCCAGCATGCCCACGGACGGCAGGACGCGCCGCAGCACGGCGCCGGCGATCAGGGCCAGTCCGACGACGATGATGCCCCACCGGCTCGCGTCGGCGGCGACGATCAGCAGGCCGACGGCGGTCCCGGCGATCACGGTCAGCAGCGGCCACTGCCGGGCGGGCGCCGGAGCGCCGCCCGGTGCCGCCCTGCCGCCTCCCTCGGGCCGGGAGGTGTCCCGGGTGAGTCGGGGGAACCGTCGGCTACGGACCGGCTGCTCCTCCTCCGGACCGGTGTCTCCAACCATGGCTGCCAAGCCCCCTCCCCCCGGTCAGCGCGCTGCGGCCGCGTGGTGTTCGGCGGCCTCGACGACGTTCTGGAGCAGCAGCGCACGGGTCATCGGGCCCACTCCGCCGGGGTTCGGGGAGATCCAGGACGCGACCTCGGCCACCCCGGGGTGCACATCGCCGACGATCTTGCCGTGCTCGTCCCGGCTCACCCCGACGTCCAGCACCGCGGCGCCCGGCTTCACATCCTCGGGCTTCACGATGTGCGGGGAGCCGGCTGCGGCGACGACGATGTCCGCCTGGCGCAGCTGCGCGGCGAGGTCGCGGGTGCCGGTGTGGCACAGGGTCACGGTCGCGTTCTCGGACTTCCGGGTGAGCAGCAGGCCGATCGAGCGGCCCACGGTGACACCGCGGCCGACGACCACGACATGGGCGCCCTTGATCGCGACGTCATGGCGGCGCAGCAGCTGGACGATGCCGTTGGGGGTGCAGGGCAGCGGCGCGGGCTCGCCCAGTACCAGACGGCCGAGGTTCGTCGGGTGCAGCCCGTCGGCGTCCTTGGCCGGGTCCATGAGCTCCAGCACCCGGTTGACCTCGATACCCCGGGGCAGCGGGAGTTGGACGATGTAGCCCGTGCAGGCCGGGTCGTCGTTGAGCTCCCGGACGACCGACTCGATCTCGTCCTGGGTCGCGGTGCCGGGGAGCTCCCGCTGGATGGAGGCGATACCCACCTGCGCGCAGTCGCGGTGCTTGCCCGCGACGTACCACTTGCTGCCCGGGTCGTCGCCGACCAGCAGGGTCCCCAGGCCCGGAGTGATGCCACGGGCCTTGAGCGCTTCCACACGGGCGGTGAGCTCGGACTTGATCGCGGCCGCGGTTGCCTTGCCGTCGAGAATCTGGGCGGTCATGACTCCATCCTCCCGGATGGGGCCGCCCGCGTTCCAATCAGGGCGGGCCTCTCCGCCCAGGTAACCGATTCGCCACCTTTGCCGATCTTGGCTGGACAACGGGAGGACGGCGCGACAACGATGGGGCGGAAAAGTACCGCGGCATGACGGGGGGCGGGCCGCTGTTCCATTCGGGATCCAACCTCCGTGCGGCGCTTGTCGTGCCCGTACCACCGCTCGGAGGACCTTGTGAGCTATCCCGACCCGAACAACCCGTACAGTCAGCCGCCCCAGCAGCAGTACGGCTATCCGCAGCAGCCCCAGGGGCAGCCCGGCTACGGCTATCCGCAGGCCCCGCCCGTCGGCCAGCCGTACGGCGGCTATGCGGGCGGCCCCCCGTCCATGCCGGGCGGTGTGACCGCGTCCCGTGTGCTGCTCTTCGTCATCGCCGCGTTGCAGGTGATCGGCGCGGTGCTGTTCGTGTTGGCCGCCGCCGCCGTGGACAAGGCCAAGGACGACCCGAACCTGCAGGAGGACGTCCAGTTCCAGCAGCTCGCGGACTACTCGACGGGCACGCTGTACGGCTTCGCCGTGGTGATCCTGCTGTGGGGCGTGCTCGCGGCCTACCTCGGAGTGATGTTCGGCAACGGCCGCAACGGCATACGCATCACCGCCATCGTCTTCGCGTCGATCACCGCGCTGCTCGGCATCTACCCGTTCATCGTCGTCGGCCTGGTCCACACGATTCTCTCCATCCTCATCATCGTCTTCGTCGCCAAGTCCGATGGCGAGGCCTGGTTCAACCGTCCGGGCTACTGACCACGAACATGCGACGGCATCGGAGGGGCGCACCGGGGCGGTGCGCCCCTCGCGCCGCGTTGCGACCGGATTCCGGGCGTCAGTAGCCTGAACGCTGCCGATCCTCGACTGGGAGGCAACGTACGTGTTCAGCGTCATCGTGGTGCCGGACGGCTCTCGCGGCCCGGACACCCAGCTGCGGCTGGAGCCGGGCGAGACCCTTCGCTTCGGGCGCACGGACCCCCGGCCCGCCGGAAGCGGGCCCTTTCTGGTCATGGACCACGCAGGTGTGTCCCGCTCCGCCGGGGAGATCACCGCCACCGCCACCTTCTGGACGCTGACCAACCTCAGCCGCCGTCAGACGTATGTGGTCGAGAACCCCGAGGGAGCGGGCGAGCACATGAAGGTCGGTCCCGGCCGCGTCGACGCCCCGGTGCCCTTCGAGTTCTCCCGCATCGTGCTCCCCGCGGGGAACGACCTGGTCGGCTTCGACGTCTGGGCGCCACGGCACGACTATCTCGAGGACAGCGACAGCACCGGCGGCGAGCCCACCGCCCTGCCGTTCCCGCTGGACCGCACCAAGCGCTACTTCCTCGTTCTCGCCGCGCTCTGCGAGCCGCGGCTGCGCGGCGAGCCGCACGCCCCGCTGCCGACGGTCGAGCAGGTCGTGGAACGGCTGAAGCCGGTGTGGCCGGCGGTCAACCGGACCACCGTGCAGTGGAACATCGACTATCTCGCGGTCAAACTGCGCCTCAAGCCGCCGCCCGAGAGCGCCCCGTCCGCGGCGGCGACGCCGGGCCGGCTGAACGGCAAGAAGGAATCCCTGGTCTCCCTCGCGCTCCGCTTCGACCTCGTGCGGGAGGAGGAACTCGACGTGGTCGAGAAGCGGCCTCGGTGACCGGGGGCGGGGGTGGCCCGTTCGCCGTCCGGGTCCCCCGGGGTTACCGCGTCGGCCGCTGGGAGATGCGGGAGCCGCTGGCGTCCGGGGCGTTCGGCAGCGTCTACGCGGCCCGCCGCACCGGGCCGGAGACGGACGGCCCCCCGGACCTGCCCACGACCGCGGCGCTCAAGTTCCTGCCCACCGGCACCCGGACGCCCCGTCAGCTGCGGCACCTGGAGGAGCTGGCGCACCGTGAGCTGGATCTGCACCGCAGGCTGCGCCGCCCGCGTCTGATCCGGATGTACGAGGCGCTGACCGTCGACGACCCGGAGCGTCCGGAGCTCGACGGTGCGACCGTACTCGTCCTCGAACGCGCCCAGGAGTCCCTGGACACGCTGATCGAGCGGGCGGGCCCGGGGCCGGTGCCGGGCGGTCCCGCGCTGCTCGCGCAGATCTGCGAAGGTCTGGCCCAGCTCCACCAGGCGGGCTGGGTGCACGGCGATCTCAAGCCGGGCAACGTCCTGTTGATGCCGGACTGTTCGGTACGGCTCGGTGACTTCAACCTCGCGGCCGAGCTGGAGGGCACCCACGCCTACTCCCCCGCCTTCTCCACCCCGGACTACACCCCGCCGGAACTGCTCTGGTCGGACATCGGCGAACGCGGCCAGCAGATCCGGACGACCGCCGACATCTGGGCGTTCGGGGTGGTCGCCCACCTCGTGCTGGCCGGGACCCTCCCGATGCCCGGCGCCACGGTGGCCGCCCGCCGTGACGCGACCGTGCGCTACGCCCGCGGCACGGAGGAACTGCGGCTGTCCCCGGAACTGCCGGAGGGCTGGCGGCAGATCCTCCGCGACTGCCTGGCCCGCAGCCATGAGGAGCGCGCGGAACACAGCGCCCGCGCGCTGCTGCGCAGGGTCGAGGCGCTGGCAGGTGTCGGACGGTCCCCACGGCTGCCGCGACGGCTCGCCCGGCAGCTGTCGGGCCGGGCGCCCCGGCGGTCGCGGATTCTTCTGCCGGCCACCGTGGTCGTGGTCACCGCGGCGGTCGCCTCCGCGGGGTACGGCCTGGGGGTGCTGGGCGGCGGAGCCGGCGGCGGGAGCGGTGGCGGGGGGAGTACCAGCGAGAAGGTCACCCCCGCCACGTACGGCAAGGACGAGCTGCGGACGGACGCCGGGGTACCCGTGGCGTACCGCAAGCTGATCGTGGATGCCGCTCACAGCTGCACCGAGGAGGAGGTCACGCCGGCGCTCATCGCCGCGCTGCTCAAGGCCGAGAGCAATTTCGACCCGGACCTCTCCGACCCCGCGCAGGACGAGTACGGCATCGCCCGCTGGACACCCCGCGTGCTCAAGTCCTACCTCCCCGCCGACAAGCTGCCCGCGTCCGGCAACCCGGTGCCGCCGTTCCCGCCGGATGTGTCCATCCCGGCCGCGGGCCGCTATCTGTGTGTCATCGCGCCGCGACTCGACCCCGGCCTGCCGGGCGACCCGCAGGTGCTGGCCGCGGCCGCCTACCGGACCTCGTTCTCCCGGGTCAACGCGGTGGGCGGCGTCCCCTCCGAGTACCGGGAGTACGCCGACCGGGTCGCGCGGTATCTCAAGGAGTACACACCGGCGCGGGAGAAGTGACCCTCGGATCTCCGAGGTACCGGAGCGGTGGCGCGGCCCTGAGGATGGGTGTCAACGGGGCGGGGACACTCGGGGGAGGTTCCGGCCCCCGCGTCGCGGACGCGGGGGCCGGAACCGGTGCAACAGGCCCACCACGGGGCGTTTTCGGCAGAGCGGCCCGGAGCTACGACGGCGAAGGGACCCGGCCGACGGAGTACCGACGGACTCGGCCTGGCTGAGGCTCCCGCGGTCGCACGCCCTCCGGGCGGACGCCGCTCCACGGGCCCCGGGCACGCTCTCGCCCATCGCCACGAGGACACCACGGCGCGTTGCCGACCGCCGACGGAAACCGGACCTCCGTCAGCCTCCGACCGGGGCGCTCCGGAACAGGAAACGCCGCAGGCCCCGGCCCTCAACGGCGGAGACCTGCGGCGTGCACCATGTCCGGTCAGTGGAAGAAGTGGCGGGTGCCGGTGAAGTACATCGTCACTCCCGCCTTCTGCGCGGCCTCGACGACCAGCTCGTCGCGGACCGAACCACCCGGCTGGACCACCGCGGTGACACCCGCCTCCCCCAGCACCTCGAACCCGTCGGGGAACGGGAAGAAGGCGTCGGAGGCGGCGTACGAACCGGCGGCC
Organism: Streptomyces sp. 8N706; assembly: GCF_052245415.1. Lineage (NCBI taxonomy): Bacteria > Bacillati > Actinomycetota > Actinomycetes > Kitasatosporales > Streptomycetaceae > Streptomyces > Streptomyces sp. 8N706. The sequence goes on from NZ_JBQQBW010000013.1 coordinate 53,606, forward strand.
CGCTCGGCGCCCGCACGCTGTACCGCCAGCCTGGCCGAGTCCACCCGGTTCACCTGGCCCATGCCGACGCCGACAGTCGCACCGTCCTTGGAGAGCAGGATGGCGTTGGACTTGACGGCCCGGCAGGAGCGCCAGGCGAACGACAGCTCACGCAGACCGGCGGCGTCCAGCGGCTCGCCGGCGGCGAGGGTCCAGTTGGCCGGGTCGTCGCCCTCGGCCTGGAAGGCATCGCTGTGCTGCAACAGCACACCGCCCGAGATCGGCTTCAGGTCCCACGCCTGGAGCGGAGTGCCCTCCACCCGCAGCACACGGATGTTCTTCTTGCGGGCCAGCACCTCGACCGCGCCGTCCTCGTAGGCGGGGGCCGCGATGACCTCGGTGAAGATCTCGGCCACCTGTTCGGCCATCGGGACGGTCACCGGGCGGTTGACCGCGATGACGCCGCCGTAGGCGGACAGCGGGTCACAGGCGTGGGCGTTGCGGTGCGCCTCCGCCACGTCGGCGGCGATGGCGATACCGCACGGGTTGGCGTGCTTGATGATCGCAACGCATGGCTCGTCGTGGTCGAAGGCGGCGCGGCGGGCGGCCTCGATGTCGATGTAGTTGTTGAAGGACATCTCCTTGCCGTGCAGTTGCTCGGCGTTGGCGAGACCCGCGGGGTTGCCGTCGGTGTAGAGGGCGGCTGCCTGGTGCGGGTTCTCGCCGTAGCGCAGGACGCTCTTGCGCTCCCACGCCCCCGCGACGAACTCGGGCAGCCCGGCCGGTCCGCCGGCGGTGCTGTCGGACGCCGGCTCCGGCGCGTACGTGCCCGTGAACCAGGACGCCACCGCCACGTCGTACGCGGCCGTGTGCTGGAAGGCCTCGGCGGCGAGCCGCTTGCGCGCCGCCAGGTCGAATCCGCCCCCGCGGGCGGCGGTGAGGACGTCCGGGTACCGCTCCGGGCTGGTGACCACTGCCACGGACGGGTGGTTCTTGGCGGCGGCCCGGACCATCGACGGGCCGCCGATGTCGATCTGCTCGACGCACTCGTCCGGGCTCGCGCCCGAGGCGACGGTCTCCCGGAACGGGTACAGATTGACGACGACCAGCTCGAACGGGGCGACGCCCAGCTCGTCGAGCTGCTCACGGTGCGCATCCAGCCGCAGGTCGGCGAGGATGCCCGCGTGGACGCGCGGGTGCAGGGTCTTCACCCGGCCGTCCAGGCACTCGGGGAAGCCCGTCAGCTCCTCCACCTTGGTCACCGGCACCCCGGCCGCGGCGATCCTCCCTGCGGTGGAACCGGTGGAGACCAGCTCGACACCGGCCTCGTGCAGCCCGCGGGCCAGCTCCTCGAGACCTGTCTTGTCGTAGACGCTGACCAGCGCGCGACGGATGGGCCGCTTCGTACCCTCGGCGGCCACAGACCCCTCTTTATTCACCGACATGAACCTTTCGTCCATCAATGCTGTAGCCGTTGCGGGCCAGGCGCCCCACGACATCGACGAGCAGCTGGCGCTCGACTTCCTTGATCCGCTCATGCAGAGCGGCTTCGCCCTCCTCCGTGTCCTCTTCCGTCACCTCGACCACGCCCTGGGCGATGATCGGGCCGGTGTCGACGCCGTCGTCGACGAAGTGGACGGTGCACCCGGTCACCTTCGCGCCGTACGCGAGCGCATCGCGTACGCCGTGGGCCCCGGGGAAGCTGGGCAGCAGGGCGGGGTGCGTATTGACGAACCGGCCGCCGAACCGGTCGAGGAATTCCTTCCCCACGATCTTCATGAAGCCGGCCGAGACCACCAGGTCGGGCCGGTACGCGGCCGTGGCCTCGGCCAGGGCCCGGTCCCACTCCGCACGCGTCGCGTGATCCTTCACCCGGCACACGAAGGTGGGAATTCCGGCGCGCTCGGCCCGTTCGAGCCCGGCGATGCCGTCGCGGTCGGCTCCGACGGCCACGATCTCGGCTCCGTAACCCGCCGGATCGGCCGAGATCGCGTCGAGCAGGGCCTGGAGATTCGTACCGGAGCCGGAGACGAGCACGACCAGCCGGGCAGGGCCTGAGCGAGGGCGGGACGAGGACACAGCGGGCGCTCTTTCTGGGACTTTCTCAACGGGACCCTGCGGTTGGCGGGGTCTTGGAGGTCGTAGGGTCATACAAACGAAGGGAATCCTGGAATACGGAAGACCCTACGAAGCCCTCGACCGTCAGCAACGATACCGGCACACCGAGCGGCCCCCACGGGACGGGGGCTCGTGCGGGAGGTAGCGTCTGAGTGACGGAACCGCCCCACCCCGTGCCCGGCCGGACGGCCCGGGACCACGGGGAGGGCGACGACACAAGGGGAAGACACACTCCAGATGCCGGACCGACGCCGCCGCGCGGCTCTCCGACTCCCGCTGCCCACCGCACCGTCCTCGGACCCCGCGGGGCTGCCGTGGACGCCTGCGCCGGAACCCCTGCTGCGCGAGCGCCGGCCGTCGGCGTCCCCGTCCCCGTCCCCGGAGGGAGAGGACAACCCCTTCGCCCCGCCGCCGGAGGGGCGGCCCGACCAGCCCTGGCGGCCCCGAGGCCCCCAGGGCGGCGACGACGGCGGGCGCGACGGGGACGAGGGCGGCGACGGGAGCGACAGCGGCGGGCAGGACGACGACAGCCGCCGCCGACAGCCGCACTGGGGCAGCGAGTGGAGCAGCCGCCAGCCCGGCCGGCACAGCGGCGGCTTCGGTACGCGCCCGGGCTCCGAGGAGCAGCAGAACGGCCCGGGCGGCCAGAAGGGACAGAACGGCCCGGGCGGGCCCGGCGGCCCCGGCGGCCCCGGAGGTCTGCGCTGGGACCCGACCGACCCGCTCCAGCGCCGGGCCCGGTACGCGTTGCTCGCGGGCATGTGGGCCTTCTTCTTCGCGCTGTTCAGCCTGCCGGAGATCGCGCTGCTGCTGGGAGCGCTGGCGATGTACTGGGGCATCAGCTCCCTCCGCGCAAAGCCCGTGCACACGAAGGCGGGAGCGGCGGGCGCCGAGGTCGTCCGGGGCGCGACCGCGGAACCGGGCACGGGTGGCACGGCCCCCGGCACCGGTCCGGCGGCGAACTCCAGGCCGCAGACGACGGCGGCGGTCAGCGGCCTGGTCACGGGCGGCATCGCACTGGCGATCGTGGCGGCGACGTTCTCGTTCCAGATCGTCTACCGCGACTACTACGCGTGCGTGAACGACGCCCTGACGCAGCCCTCGCGCCAGTCGTGCGAGAACCTGCTCCCGGAGCAGCTGCGGCCGCTGCTGAGCACCCGGAACTGATACGCGTCCCTCCACGGGCGGGGCCTGCTCAGCTGCGCGGTGACCGTGCCGACCGTCACGGCCCCGCCGGTGCCCGGGTGCTCCGCCCGGAGCCCCGGACCACACGGGCGTCACCGAGCGGGCCCGCCGGTCCACGCGGCTGCCTTCCCGCCAGAGGCCCGTCCGCCGTGGAGCCGGGACGCACGTTGCCACCCGGCTCCGCCTGGGGAGTGGGCGGTCCGGGGCCGACCCGGCTGCCCGGCCGAGCGGCGGTGCGGCGTCAGGCGTAGGCACCGCGCACGGCGTCCTCGAAGGCCATGGGCCGACGCCGGGGGCCCTCAACTCCCGCGCCGGCGACAGCCGCCTGACGCGCCGAGGCCGTTTTTCCGGCAGACCCGGCCGAGCGGGGAGCTACGCGTCCGGAAGCGGAGGGTCGTCCCCGTCGGCGGGCGGTACGGCGTCAGGCACGGCGCCACGCGAGGCGTCCTCGGGCAGGGGAACGACGCCGGGGATCTCGTCCCCGTTCCCCTCCGAGGCTGCGCCCGCCTTGCGTGCCGAACACAGGCGGGCCCACAAGGAGCGGACGCGCGGCACCCTCGGACGGCGCCTCCGCCCGGCCGTCCCGCCCTCGCCCGTTCCCCCACCGCCCCCGGTGTCCGTCGCGGCGCGGACGGGCGAGGCGGACGTCTGCGCCTGCGGCGGCAGGTGTGGCCGGGACGGCAGATCGTCGGCGCCGAGCCGTCTGCGCGGTACGAAGCGCCAGGCCTGCAGGGGACCCGCCCCGCCGCCCGGCAGCTGCGGCCCGTCCGCCGTCGGCCCGGTCCTGGGCAGCGGCAGCCACGATCCCCGTACGCCGTACCGCCCGTCCGCCGGATTCCCCTCCTCCGCCGGAGACTTCCGGCTCCGCGGCAGGAATGGGCCTCTCCCCCGCTCCTTCCGTGGCGAGCCGTCACCGTCCGCTGCGGGACGCGGCACGGCACGGGCGCCACGGAGCCGACCGCCCATCCAGCCGCCGCTCCGGTCACCGTGCCGGTCACGCTGCGCGGGCGGCACCGCCAGGACGGCCGGGGCGGACTCCCGCTCGTCCGCCCGCTGCTGCTCGCGCAGCCACCACCAGCGCAGGAGCAACGCTGTCGGCGTACCCACCAGCAGCGTCCAGCACAGCGTCGCACCGCCCGTCAGCCACCAGCTGGGGCCGAAGTCGGACAGCCCGTTCGACCCCAGCGAACCGCCCGACAACCCGGCGAGCAGCACCATCGCCACCGTGCAGCCGACGCTCGCCAGGGCGCTCGTCAGCGCGGTCTCGCGCAGGCTCCGTACCTCTCGGACCTTCCGCGACTCCTCTTGAACCTTCCGCGAGTCCTCCGACGGCTGCGCCTCGCCCGCCGCGGCCCCGGTCGTCGGCCCCGTGGCTCGCGTGGCGCCGCCACCGCTCGTCGGCCCCGCAGCTCGCGCGCCGCCGCCACCGCTCCTCGGCTCCGCGGCCCCCGCGGCCTCAGCACCGCGGGCCGTCCCCGGAAGCCGTGCGGCCGCGGCACCCGGCCTCGGCACCGCCGCCCGTGCCGTGAACCAGCCCGACCCCACCCCGGCCAGGACGGGTACCACCCCGGCCGCCCAGGTCAACGGAGAGCCCGGCCCCTGCTCCGGCAGCGCTGCGAACAGCGGAAAGGCAGGCAGCGACGGATAGGCCGACGCGCCCAGCAGACCCGCCGAGCTGCCGGCGCCGAGGGTGAATCCCGGCCCGAGCCCGTACGCGGCCCCCCAGACGACGGCGTTCGGCACCAGCGCCAGTGACAGCAGCAGGAACGCGCACCGTCCCGACCAGGCCTCGGGGAGCTCGAGCCACGACTGCTGCCCCGCGAACCCGTGCCGTACGAGGGACACCATGACCAACAGGGCCCCGCCCCCGAGCAGCACGGTGGTACTGGCGGCCGCGCTCCGGAGCGCGGTGTCGAGCCGGGGGCGCGTGAGGACCGCCCATACGCCCCTGGGAACACGGTCCAGGGCCTGCTGGAGGGGCAGGGGGACGGCCGGCCGGCCGTTCGCCGTCCATACCCCGTACGCCAGGACCCCCGTGGCGACGACCGGCAGATGCAGCAGGGCGCTGAGGAGCCCGGGTCGCAGGGGTCCACCGGCTGTGTAGGTCACGGCAGCCAGGCCGACCGAGAGATAGCCCGCGCTCAACCACCCGATCGTGGGACCCACCAACGGCGGGTCGCCACCCTGCCGGCCGTACCGCGCGAGCCCTTCCTCCCGCGACTCGACCGCGTACCGGGCCGTCCGGTACAGCAGCCACGCGGGCAGCGCGCACAGCAGCAGCGGCACGAGCCCCAGCGGCGCGGGGACACCGGTCAAGGTCTCGGTCCGGACGAGTTCGGCGCCGTGCGCGAGCAGCCACAGGGCGGCGGCGACGTGCAGGGCCCCGCCCGGGCCGCTGTCGGGATAGGGCGCGGCGATCCAGAGCAGGAGTACGGCGACGGTCATCGCGCCGAGCCCCAGCGCGGCCGCCACCACGCCGCCGAGCATCGCTGCTCCGGCGACCGGGGCGCGCCAGGCGTCCGTCTGGACACGCGACGACAACGGCGTGCTGTGATCGGTCAATTGAGTCACGCGGACATGCTGCCAACAACACACCATTCGTCCCGGCAAGGGCGAATGACCGTCGTGTCGCTCAATATACGGGTATGCACCTTTTTGCACCGCGTGCCCGTACGTGTCCGGGCCCTCCGTCCGACCCGTATCCGGAGAGGTCGGCATGACGCGGGGAAGACACAGCCGGAGACGGCGTGACCGCTGGACGGCGCAGCCGCACCACCAGCGCGCGAACGCGGGCCCCGACGCATCGCATGACGGTCCGTCAGTGGTGGGCCGGCCGGAGGGGGGCGAGCGCCCCGCCGCTTCCTTGCAGGCGCGCACCGGGGCCCGGCGCGACCACGGTACGACGGACGGCGATCCCGGTGGCCCTGGCCCCTTCCGGGCCCATGAGGACGCGGCCACCGCCGCGGTACGGACCGCGCCCGGCGGCGTGGAGAGTTCGCCGGCCCAGGCGGCCCGGGCCAGGCCCTGGAACGGCGGTCCGGCGCGGGGCCGGGCCGGTGTCACCCGCTCACAGCCGGAAGCGAAGCCTCCGCACCCTGCGCTCTCCGCGTACGGCGAGCCGGCCCAGGCCTTCGACGCACTCTGCACCGCGCACGCCGTGGATCTTCTGCGGCAGACGACGCTGCTGACCGGACAGTCCCGGCCGGCCCGCCGAGCCGTGGAGCGGGCCTTCCACCAGGCCTGGCAGCGCTGGCCCGAGGTCGCTGCCGACCGGAACCCCGCGGGGTGGGTGCGCGCGGCGGCGTACGAGCACGCGCTCTCCCCCTGGCCCCGGCTACGGCTCCGCCGAGGGGCATCCGACGCTGTGGCTCCCGGGCCGGACGGCGCGCTGTTCACCGCGTTGCTCGCCCTCACCCGTACCTACCGCCGTGCGCTTCTGCTCCACGACGGCGTCGGCATCGGGCTCCCCGAGACGGCAGCGGAGATCGAGGCGACCACGACCGCCACCGCGCGCAGGCTGGCCCATGCCCGGGAGGCGGTCGCCGCGATGCTGCCCGAACTGCGCGACACGGCGCCCGCGCGGCAGAGGGAGGTCCTGCACCGGATGCTCGGCGAGCTGGGCGCCGCGCAGCCCGTACAGCCCCTGTCCGGCCGTTCGGTACGGATCGGCAGCGAACGCCGTTCGCGCTGCTGGACGCTGTGCGGACTCGGGCTCACCGCGCTGTTCGCGACAACGGTGGCGTTCATCTCGGTCACCTCACCCGCCCCGTACATCCGGCCGGAGACGTCCGACGAGCCCGCCATCACGACGCCGTCGCGGCCCGCCGGGAAACCCGCCGGAGGGGCGCCCGCGGATCGGTCCGGCAGCCGTCGGGAGCCCGGGGACGGGGGCGGGTGGACGGAAGCGGGCACGGACGACAAGCCACGGGGAGCCAGGCCGGTGGCGGAGTCCCGCTGACCGACCGCCCCGAGTCAGCCACCGGCCACCCGCCATCCTTGCCGGGAGTGCACGCTCGGACGGGGCACAGCCCTCGGGCCCGAGGCACCGGCACAACCCACGGCGAACCGGCGCCACCTCGAACTCCGCCGCCGGGCAGGAGACCGGGCTCCGCCATCGAGCAACGCCTCCGGCGGGGCACCGCACTGCCGCAGGGAGAGCTGGGGCACCGCGTCGCCGGGCGAAGCGTCGCACCGTGCCGCACCCAGGGTCGGGACATCGACTCGCCCCGATCAAGCGCCGCAGCACCCACACCGACGCCCTGGAACCGGCCGCACCGGCATGCCGAAAGGGTGTGGCCCCGTACGTCTCCGTACGGGGCCACACCCTTCGGCGCAGGTGCCGGACCGGTCGAGGTCAGCCCGCGAGCGCGGCGCGCGCGAGGCGAGCCGTCTCGGACGGGGTCTTGCCGACCTTCACGCCCGCGGCCTCGAGGGCCTCCTTCTTCGCCTGGGCGGTGCCGGACGAGCCGGACACGATCGCACCGGCGTGGCCCATGGTCTTGCCCTCGGGCGCGGTGAAGCCGGCCACGTAGCCGACGACCGGCTTGGTGACGTTGGCCTTGATGAAGTCCGCCGCCCGCTCCTCGGCGTCGCCGCCGATCTCGCCGATCATGACGATCAGGTCGGTGTCGGGGTCGGCCTCGAAGGCGGCCAGGGCGTCGATGTGGGTGGTGCCGATGATCGGGTCTCCGCCGATGCCCACGGCCGACGAGAAGCCGAGGTCACGCAGCTCGTACATCATCTGGTACGTGAGCGTGCCGGACTTCGACACCAGGCCGATACGGCCGGAGGTGGTGATGTCGGCCGGGATGATGCCGGCGTTCGACTGGCCCGGGGTGATGAGACCGGGGCAGTTGGGGCCAATGATCCGGGTCTTGTTGCCCTTGGCTCCGGCGTGCGCCCAGAACGCGGCGGTGTCGTGCACCGCGATGCCCTCGGTGATCACGACGGCGAGCCCGATCTCGGCGTCGATCGCCTCGATGACGGCGTCCTTGGCGAACTTCGGCGGCACGAAGATGACGGTGGTGTCGGCGCCGGTGGCCTCGATGGCCTCCTTGACCGAGCCGAACACCGGTACGTCGGCGCCATCGAAGTCAACGGTCGTACCCGCCTTGCGGGGGTTCACGCCGCCGACGATGTTGGTGCCCGAGGCGAGCATCCGGCGGGTGTGCTTCTGACCCTCTGAGCCGGTCATCCCCTGGACGATGACCTTGCTTTCCTTGGTGAGGAAAATAGCCATGGTGTTGTGGCCTGTTCCTTATGTCGTGTCGGAGATGCGCGGGGTTACAGCGCAGCCAGCTCAGCGGCACGGTCGGCCGCACCGTCCATGGTGTCCACCTGCTGCACGAGCGGGTGGTTCGCGTCGGTCAGGATCTGGCGACCCAGCTCCGCGTTGTTGCCGTCGAGGCGCACGACCAGCGGCTTGGTGACGTCCTCGCCCTTGGACTTGAGGAGGTCCAGAGCCTGGACGATGCCGTTGGCGACCGCGTCGCACGCCGTGATGCCACCGAAGACGTTGACGAACACGGACTTGACGTCCGGGTCGCCGAGAATGATCTCGAGGCCGTTGGCCATCACCTCGGCGGAGGCGCCGCCGCCGATGTCGAGGAAGTTGGCGGGCTTCACCTTGCCGTGGGCCTCGCCGGCGTACGCGACCACGTCGAGGGTGCTCATGACGAGACCCGCGCCGTTGCCGATGATGCCGACCTCGCCGTCGAGCTTGACGTAGTTGAGGCCCTTGGCCTTGGCCGCGGCCTCGAGCGGGTTGGCCGCGGCCTTGTCCTCGAGTTCGGCGTGGTGCGGCTGACGGAACTCGGCGTTCTCGTCGAGGGACACCTTGCCGTCCAGGGCGATGATCTTGCCCTCGCCGGACTTGATCAGCGGATTGACCTCGACGAGGAGGGCGTCCTCCTTGATGAAGACGACCCAGAGCTGCTGCAGGACCTCGGCGACCTGGTCCGCGATCTCGGCCGGGAACTTCGCCGCGGCGACGATCTCGGCGGCCTTCTCCGGTGTCACACCCTCGATGGCGTCGACCGGGATCTTGGCGAGCGCCTCGGGCTTCTCCTCAGCGACGACCTCGATCTCCACGCCACCCTCGACGGAGGCCATGGCGAGGAAGGTCCGGTTGGTGCGGTCCAGCAGGAAGGAGACGTAGTACTCCTCCGCGATGTCCGCGGTCTGGGCCAGCATCACCTTGTGGACCGTGTGGCCCTTGATGTCCATGCCCAGGATCTGGTTGGCCTTCTCCACGGCGTCAGCCGGGTCGGAGGCCAGCTTCACGCCGCCGGCCTTGCCGCGGCCGCCGGTCTTGACCTGCGCCTTGACGACGGCGCGGCCGCCGAGACGCTCAGTCGCCCCGCGCGCCGCCTCAGGCGTATCGATGACTTCACCGGCCAGCACCGGTACACCGTGCTTGGCGAAGAGGTCCCTCGCCTGGTACTCGAACAGGTCCACGCGCGTCCGTCCCTTTGCGTCTCAATACCGCTGTCGTGGTGATCGCGGTTCGTTGTCTGCGTGGGCGTGCCGCTACGGGCAGCGTGACGACGCGGTCACAACGGAGGCGCACACGATGGCCGGGTACGCGGCATGTCCGCCTCGCAGGTTATCCCCGTCGGACCGGCCTCCCTAAATCGCAGATCACATGCGAGCGGTGATTACAGTCACAGATGGCGACCGGCCGGTCCGCTTCGCGTGCCCTCCCGAAGCAAGGCCAAACGGTCATTTTTCGCCTTTCGGCCCTCAATCCCGCGTACAGCGGGCTGCACTCCTTCGACTTATTTCCACTCGGCGGCCTTGACGCCGATCATGACGCCTCCGACGGCAATACCGCCTTTCATCGGCACATCACCTCCGATCACGGCCATGACGATCTTATAAGAATGCCGTCCGGGAGATGACTGGATTGACTCCTTGACCCGCCATTGGGGCTGGATTCAGACTCCAAGAGGCACTCATGCATCAGGAGCAACAAGCGCTTGCGCTTGGCCCCGCGATACCGATTTCGCGGGGTGCCAACGACGGGGGAAAACGACGGTGAATGCGTCCGCGCACCGGTGTGGGCGTGTGATCTTTTCACTCCTCCCTCCTCTTCTTCTTGATGCACGAAGGGAATGGAGGGGGAATGCCGACGAACCCGGACTATCCCGGCGTCTACATCGAAGAACTTCCCAGCAGCGTCCGTACGATCACCTCGGTCACCACCTCGGTGACCGCTTTCGTGGGACACACCCGCCGCGGACCGGTGAACCAGCCGGTGACGGTCACCGGCTTCGCCGACTTCGAGCGACGGTTCGGCGGCCTCGCCTCGGAGAGCTCGGTCAGCTACGCGGTGCAGCAGTTCTTCCTCAACGGCGGATCGGTCGCGGTGATCGTCCGGGTGGCCGCGGCGGGGACCGGTGAACCGGCCGGCACGACGCTGACGTCCACCGAGACCCAGGCCGGGGTCCCCGTACTGGCCGTCACCGCCAAGGAGCCCGGCGCCTGGGGCGCGGGTCTGCGCATCACCGTGGACCATGACACCCCGTCGCCCTCGGACACGTTCAATCTCCAGGTGTTCGACACGGCGGGCGGCGTCCGGGAGACCCATCCCGGCCTGTCGATGCGCGAGGGGCACGCCCGCTTCGCCGAGACGGCCGTCAACTCCGCCTCGTCCGTGATCCGGGTGGAGGTGAAGGACGAGAGCCGGCCGGACCCGGTGGGGACCGTCTCCAAGCCCTTCGCCGCCGAACTCCCCGACCTCACCTCCGAGATCACCGTCAAGATCGGGGATGTGGAGCGCAGCTTCACCCTGTACGACCCCGACCAGGACGGAGAGCCCCCGGCCACCGTCACCCAGCTCGCGCTGCTGCTGGAGCGCAAGCTGCGCGCGCTGCCCGACGCGCCGGGCAAGCGGGCCTACGCCGGGACACGGGTGAAGGCCTTCGACCGGCGCCTCCAGGTGGTGGCCGGCTCCGACTCCCCGGACGACGTCGTCCGCTTCCTCGGCCAGGCCGCGAACGACCTGGGGCTCGAGGCGTCGGTCAACCCACCGGTCTTCGCCCTCACCGGCGGGCTGGACGGCGGGCCGCCCGGGCCGGCCGACCTCATCGGCAGCGAGGCCGCGAAGAGCGGCATCCAGGCGCTGCGCCAGGTCGAGGACGTCAATCTGCTGGCTCTGCCCGAGCTCTCCGCGTACGACAGCGTCGACGACATGGTGACCGTGCTCTCCTCGGCGGAAGCGCTCTGCCAGGAACGGCGGATCTTCCTGATCGTCGATTCGCCCGCGGCCTGGACGAGTCTCGATGCCGCACGGGCGGGCCTGTCGGCCTTCGACTCGGTCCGCAGCAGCCATGCGGCGCTGTACTTCCCGCACCTGGAGATGGTCGATCCGCTCACCGGCCGGCTCCGCGGCTTCCCGCCGTCCGGCGCCGTCGCCGGCGTGATGGCCCGTACCGACGGCGGGCGCGGTGTCTGGAAGGCCCCCGCCGGTACGGAGAGCCGGCTGTCCGGGGTGCGGGCGCTGACCGTACCGCTGACGGACCGGGAGAACGGCCTGGTCAACCCGCAGGGCGTCAACTGCCTGCGGACGTTCCCCGTCGTGGGGCCGGTGGTGTGGGGAGCGCGGACCCTGGAGGGCGCCGATGCGCTCACCTCCCAGTGGAAGTACGTGCCGGTGCGCCGGCTCGCGCTGTTCCTCGAGTCGAGCCTGTACCGCGGCCTCACCTGGGTCGTGTTCGAGCCCAATGACGAACGACTGTGGTCGCAGATCCGACTGAATGTGGGCGCTTTCCTTCACACTTTGTTCCTTCAGGGAGCGTTCCAGGGCACATCGCCGCGCGAGGCGTACTTCGTGAAGTGCGACAAGGAGACCACCACCCAGGACGACATCGCTCGCGGAGTGGTCAACGTCGTGGTCGGATTCGCGCCGGTCAAACCAGCGGAATTCGTGATCGTCAAGATCGAGCAGATGGCCGGCCAGTTCGAGATTTAGGGATCTTCATGCCCGAATTCGTCGTCAACGCGCAGCGATTCGATCCGTACAAGAACTTCAAATTCCTGGTGGTGTGGGACGGCCGTATCGTTGCGGGAATCAGCAAGATCAGTCCGTTGAAGCGCACCACGGAAGTGGTGAAACACCGCAACGGCGGAGATCCGAGCTCCCCGCGGAAGTCGCCGGGCCGTTCCGAGTTCGAGGCGGTCACGCTCGAGCGCGGCGTCACCCACGACCCCGAGTTCGACCGATGGGCGAACAAGGTCTGGCAGGTCGGCGCCGGCCGGGGCGCCGAGGTGTCCCTCGCCGACTTCCGCAAGGACATCGTGGTCCAGCTCCTCAACGAGGCCGGCCAGGTGGCGGTGGCCCACAAGCTGTACCGGGCCTGGCCGAGCGAGTACCAGACCCTGGGCGAGCTCGACGCCAATGCCAACGCGGTCGCGATCCAGAGCCTGAAGCTGGAGTGCGAGGGCTGGGAGCGGGACTACGAGGTCCCGGAGCCGGAAGAGCCCTCGTTCACCAACCCGGCCTGACCCCGGCCGACAGGGAGCGCGGAATGAGGGAGTCCCGCGCCGGGACGCCGACGGAGCTCCTGGCCACCTGGGAGGCGGGGCTGGCACAGCACGGGCCGGGCCGCGCGCTGCTGCTGCACCGTGCGGCCCGCCCGGCCGCCGGTACCGACGAGCTGCTCTCGGTGCCGGTGGGCGAGCGGGAGGCCGATCTGCTGCGCCTGCGCCGTTCGCTGTTCGGCGACCGCATGCAGGTGCTGATCGAGTGTGAAAGGTGCGGCGAGGCCATGGAGTTCGACCTCGACGCCGGGGAGCTGGCGCCGGCCCCGCAGGGCCGGCCCGGCCCTCTGCGGGTGGAGAGCGACGGCTGGGAGGTCGAGTTCCGGCTGCCCACCGTCGCCGATCTGGTGGCGGTCGGCGACGCCGCGGCGGCCGGTGGGGGCCGGGCGATGCTGCTCGACCGGTGCACGGTGTCGGCCGTACGGGCGGGCGACCCGGTTCCGGCCGGGCAGCTGCCCGCTCCGGTGCAGCAGCGGATGGCCGACGCGGTCGCCCGGGCGGATGCGGCCGCCGACGTGACGCTGGACGTCCGCTGCCCCGAGTGCGGGGAAGGCACCCGCGCCGAGCTGGACATCGCCTCCTACCTGTGGTCCGAACTGGACGCCTGGGCACGGGACCTCCTGCTCGACGTCCATCTGCTCGCCGGCGCCTACGGCTGGAGCGAGCCGGAGATCCTGGCGCTCAGCCCGCTGCGGCGCCGCTACTACCTGGAGCTCTGTGCCGATGGCTGACTTCTTCGACCGGCTGCTGGCCCGGCACGCCCCGGCCCCGCCCGCGGGCCCGGCCGGCGGTGTCGTCCGCCTCCGGCCCCGGCTGCCCGGGCCGTTCGAGCGGGCCGGGGCGGCGGCCGAGCCGCCGGAACTCGACGGGGCCGCGCCGGACGGGGCCGCCGCGCCCGAACGGGCGGCGGATGCCGTGACCTTCATCGAGCGGGCACGGGAGACCAGGACGGACCACCGTACGGTCGTCCGCACGGAAGCGGCCGAGCCGGGTCCTCCGCACCCGGCGCCCGCGCCGGCGGCCGGCGCACCGCTCCTGCGACCTCCGGCACGGATCGCTCCCGAACCGCGTCCGGCGCCCCGGACGCCCGGCCCCGGCCGCCCGGACGCGCCCGCCGCCGAGCCCGCCGCACCACTCCCCAGAAGCGCGGCGTCCGTGTCCACCCCCCCGGGCACGGGCGCCGCTCCCCCGGCGGCCGCACCGCCACGGCCCCGTCCCACCACCGCGGCCACGGCCCGTACGGCCGCGAGGGCGGCAGCGGGCCGACGGCAGCAGAAGCCCGCCGAGCGCGTCGTCCACGTCCAGATCGGCCGCCTGGAGGTCACCGCGACGGGCGGGCAGAGCCGGCCGCCGCGTCCGGAACGCCCCGGGCGGGCGCGCCCCGTGCTGGCCCTGGACGCCTATCTGTCGCGTGAGGAGAAGCGGTCATGAGCAATGCCCTCGCCATCGCGACGGTCACCCAGGCGCTGGCCCTCCAGATCGGGCAGAACCTGCGGCCCGAGATCGATCTGGCAGTGAACGTCGAGACCCGCAGGCCCCCGGCCGAGCCGCCGGCCGATCCCACGATCACGGTCTTCCTCTACCAGGTCACCCCGAACGCCGCCCTCCGCAACCAGGATCTGCCCACCCGCGCTCCGGACGGCACCCTGCTCAAGCGTCCGGCCGCCGCGCTGGACCTGCATTACCTGATCACGTGTTACGGCGACGAGATGGAGCTGGTCGGTCAGCGACTGCTCGGCTGTGTGGTCCGGGCCCTCCACGAAACGCCCGTGCTGTCGCGCGAACTGATCGAGGCGGCCGCGGCTCTGCCTCATCTGGCGGGCTCCGACCTCGCCTCCTCGGCGCAGCGGGTGCGCTTCACCCCCACCCAGATGGATGTCGACGAGACCTCCAAGCTCTGGGGGATGCTCCACCAGACCCCGTACGCCCTGTCCGTCGTCTATCAGGCGGCCCTCGTCCTCCTCGAGGGCACCGGCACCCCGGTCGAGGGCGAGCCGGTGCTCCACCGGACCGTACGGGCCCTGCCGGACCGGAACGTGCAGCTCGCGGCGAGCGGCCGGGACCCGGCGCGGGACGGGCCCGGCGGCCGGGCGAGCTGACGCGGTGCACCACGGAACGGCCGATGACGGATGCCAGGGAGGGAGGAAGCCATGGAGGCGCTCGGCGAGGCGGGAGGGGCGGGTACGGACGGCAGGGCGCTGGCCGCCGCCGTACGGTCCGTCCTCGCGCTGCTCGATGCGCACGCGGCGCGCGGACGGGACAGACCCTCCGACAGTCCCTCCGACAGACCGGCCGTCATCCGCGGCGGTGACGGCGGCGCGAGCGGGGAGCAGGGCGGCACGGGCAGCGCGGGCAGCGCGGGCAGCGCGGGCAGCGGCGCGGAGAGTACGGGCAGCGCGGGCGGCGGTGACGGCGGCGCGGGCCGGGAGCAGGGCGGGTCCCCGGGCGCGGGCTCCGGTGAACGCTCCGACCGGCCGGGCGCCTCCGACCCCACCGGTACGGGCCGCGACGCCACCGCACCGGACGGGGTCCCTTCCCTCGACGCGCTCGTCTCCTGCTTCGCGCTGAGTTCCTTCGAACGCGACATCCTTCTGCTGACCGCCGCCGCCGAAGTGGACCCCACCACCGCCGGCCGGTGCGCGGCCGCGAGCGGCGACCCGGCCCGCACCCACCCCACCTTCTCCCTCGCCCTCGCCGCACTGCCCGACCCGCACTGGAGCGCGCTCACCCCCCTCGGCCCGCTGCGGCGCTGGCGGCTCGTGGAGCTCGACGACGACACCCGGCTCACCGGCTCGCGGCTGCGGATCGACGAACGCATCCTGCACTTCCTCGCCGGAACTCCGTATCTGGACAGCCGGCTGCACGGACTGCTGCGCCGGGCCCCCGCCCCGCCGGACCTGCCGGACTCCTACGAGCGGGCCGCCGCCCAGGTCGCATCGGGGTGGACCGACGCCGGGCTCGACGAGCCGCCGCGGGTCGAACTCGTCGGAGGCGACCACCGCTCCCGCTCCGACATCGCCGCGGCCGCCGCCCGGCGCACCGGGCTCGCTCTGTACGCCATGGCCGCGGACGATGTGCCCACCGATCCCGCGGACCGGGACCGGCTCGCCCGGCTGTGGCAGCGCGAGGCCATCCTGCTGCCTGCCGCCCTGCTGCTGGAGGTCGCCGAGCCGGACCGCGAACAGGCCGCCGCCACCGACGCGTTCATCGGTGCCACCGCCGTACCCCTCGTCGTGGCCGGAGAGGAGCCGCGACCGGCGGCCCGGCCCCGGGGCGAGCGGGTCACGGTCCCCGAGCTCGGCCCCGAGGAACAACTACGGCTGTGGACGGCCGCCTTCGCGGATGTGCCGGAGGTCTCGGCGGGTGAGCTGCGGGAGTTGGCCGCGCAGTTCTCGCTCCCCCCGCATGTCATCCGGTCCGCCGCCGCGACCGTACGGCGCACCGCGGGTCCGGAGGGCGCCCCGGCCGCCTCGCGGCTCGCCTGGCGGGCGGGACTGACCGAGGCCCGTATGGGGCTGGACGAGCTGGGCCGCCGTGTCGAACCGGCCGCGGCCTGGGACGATCTGGTGCTGGCCGAACGGCAGCGCCGGATTCTGCGGGAGATCGTCGCGCATGTACGGCAGCGCGGCACCGTCTATCAGGAGTGGGGCTTCGCGTCGGTGCTGCGGCGCGGGCTCGGGGTGACCGCGCTGTTCGCGGGAGCGTCCGGTACCGGCAAGACACTCGCCGCGGAGGTGCTGGCGGCCGAACTGGGCCTGGATCTCTTCGTAATCGACCTCTCGCAGGTGGTCAGCAAGTACATCGGTGAGACCGAGAAGAATCTGCGCCGGGTCTTCGACGCCGCCGAGCGGGGCGGCGCGCTGCTGTTGTTCGACGAGGCCGACGCCCTGTTCGGCAAGCGCAGCGAGGTCAAGGACAGCCACGACCGGTACGCGAACCTCGAGGTCAGCTATCTGCTGATGCGGATGGAGGCGTACCGGGGTCTCGCGGTTCTCACCACCAATATGAAGAAGGCGCTGGACTCCGCCTTCATGCGGCGTATCCGGTTCGTCGTCGACTTCCCCTTCCCCGGGGTGCCCGAGCGCGCGGAGATCTGGCGCCGGGTGCTGCCGGAGCAGGCGCCGACGTCCGGCCTGGATGTCGAGCGGCTGGCCCAACTCACCGTCGCGGGCGGCGCGATCCGCAACATCGCCCTGTCCGGCGCCTTCCTCGCCGCGGAGGAGGGCTGCCCGCTGCAGATGCGGCATCTGCTCGCGGCGGCACGGTCGGAGTACCAGAAGCTGGAGCGCGCCCTGACCCCCTCGGAGGTCCACGGATGGGTCTGAACCAGAGCGGGACACACGAGCGGGGCGGCCGGGGCGGCCCGGACCGGGAGCGGACTGTACGGATCGAGATCGGCGAGCTGGTCCTCGACGGCTTCGGCCGGATCGACCAGCACCGGGTCTCGGCAGCCTTCCGGGCGGAGTTGGCGCGGCTGGTACGGGAGCGGGGTGTGCCGCTGGCCGCCGGCGGCGACCGTCGGCTGGACCTGCTCTCCGGTCTGCCGCCGCTCCCCGCCACCACCTCACCGCGCCGGCTCGGCGAGGCGCTCGCCCGTGCGGTGCACGCCGGTCTGGCCGGGCGCGGCGAGACGGGCCGGAGGCGGCGATGAGTACGACCCAGGTCCCGGACCGGTCCGGCCGGCCGGACCGCGAGAGCAAGCAGCGCAAGCGCAGGGCCCGGGCGCCCAAGGCCCGTACGCCCGAGCCCAAGGACATCGTCAGCGGGGCCGGGCAGCCGCTCGACCTGGGGGTCCGCCGCGAGTTGGAGGAGCGGCTCGGCCATGACTTCAGCCGGGTCCGGGTCCACACGGACCGCGACGCGGCCGCGCTGGCGCAACTGCTCGGCGCGGACGCCGTCACCGTCGGCGAGGACATCTTCTTCGCCGAGGGCACGTACCGCCCCGGGACCCGGGACGGGCAGCGGCTCCTCGCCCACGAACTGCTGCACACCGTCCAGGCCCCGGACGGGCTGGGGGCGCTGCGGGCCGGGCGTGATCCGGGTGCGGTGAGCCTGCCGCAGGACGCGGTCGAGCGGGAGGCGGAGCGGGGCGCGCGGGAGACGGGGCGGCCGGAGGCCATGGCGGGGCGGCCGGCGGAGGCGGTCCGCCGGGTCACGCCCGGCTGGCTGCGGTACGCCACCGTGGACGCCGACCGCCACCGTACGGAGCGGCTGGATCCGGCCACGCTCGTCGACCGGCTGGCCGCCGGGATTCTGCGCTCGCTGCGCGGGGACCCGACCGACGCCTCGGGGCGGGTGCGGCTCCAGGTTTCCCGGCTGTCTCCGGAGTTGCAGCGCACGGTGCTGACGCGGCTCGAGCGGCGGCTGCCGTCCGCCGACCACCAGCGGCTGCTGGAGCTGGTCGCGGAGAGCGAGGAACGGGGACCGGCGCCACGGGAGTACGGCCGGGCCCCGGGCCCCGTGGTCGACACGGTGGAGCAGGCCGAGAGCGAGCGCGGCCGTACGGAAGCCGTTGACGAGGGCGAGAAGGCCCGCGAGGAACAACTCGGCAAGGACGCGCAGAAGGAGAAGCAGCAGGACGCGGAGCAGCCGGAGGGGGAGGGGCCCGGTCAGGACGGCCCGGGAGCGGGTCAGGGCCAGGACCGGACACCCGGCCGGGCACCCGGAGAGGGCAGCAAGGAGCAGCAGAAAAAAGAACAGGCCGACGAGCGCGCCGAGCGTGCCGCGGACGAGAAGGCCGCCGACAAGGACGACGCCAAGGGGCGGGAAGCGGACCAGCCCGAGGGGGAGAAGAAGGAGCAGGAGGAGAAGGGGACAGGGGAGGACAAGAGGAAGGAGGACAAGGCCGGGGAAGCCGGAGCACCCAAGGCAGCCGGGGAACCCGGCGCGGACAGGCGCCGGCGCAAGGACGACGAGCGGAAGGCCGCCGACGGCTCCAAGCAGGAGGCGGTCGGCGCGAAGGCCGGGCAGCAACCGGGCCAGGTGCGTCCCGACCGCGTCGATCAGGCTGCCGAGGCCAAGGACAGCCCGCTCTCCCAGCACGGCCTGAACGAGAAGGACGAGGACGAGAGCGATCCGCGCGAGGAGGAGCAGCCGGCCGGCCTGGAGGCCGACGCGGACAAGGACGTCGAGAGCGGCGAGGGCGAGGAGCGCGAGGCGGATGAGAGGGCCGCCGATGCGACGTCGGCCCGTTCCGCCACTCGCCCCCGGGTTCCTTTCGGGCCGGTCTCCGACGAGATCGAACTCCCCGTTGACGGCTCACCGGAGTCGATCGCTGAGACCTTGGCGTTCACTGAGCCCGCGGCCGACACGCCCGAGCAGGAAGGCCAGGACGGCGAGAGCGAGCCGGGGCCGGAGGAGGAGAGCGAGGCCGACGACGAATCCTCCGCCCGGCCCGCTCCCGACCGGGAGGCCCCGGAGGGCGGACGGGCATCCGAGGCGGAACGGACGCCCGAGGCCGGAGAGGCACCCGAGGCCCGGCAGGTCGCCGAGGAGCCCGACAGCGGAAGGGAAGGGCCTCCTGCCGAGCAGCCGGTCGAGCAGGAGGTCGGCCCGGACCCGGAGACCACCGGGAAGGACTCCCCCGAGCCGGAGGCCGAGGAACAGCCGGACGCGGAGGCCCAGCAGGACAAGGCCGAGCCGAAGGCGAAGGAGGAACAGGACGAGAAGGACGAGGACGACAAGCCGGAGCCGCGGCCCACGGCGAAGGACGAGACCGCACCGAAAGCGACGGCCGCCGGCACTGCTCCCCCGGCCGTGCGGGCTCCGGCCGGTGCGCAGCCCGCCGTCACGCCGAGCGCGGACCGTACGCCTTCGCCCGCCCTGCGGCGCGTCCCGGAGCCCGTCAGGGGAAAGGGCCCCGGCCCCGACGCGCAGGCTGCGGGCCCGCCCCCCGCCGGACCCGTCGGCGGCTCGGAGCCGGTGGGCCCGGCCGCGGCTGCGGGCCCCGGGGCGGCCCCGAAGCCGGTGAGAGCCGCGGTGAGTCCGGCGGCCGAGCAGCAGACGGAGGCCCCGCCCGGTTCGCCTGCTGCCGCGAAGGCGGCGCCCGAGGCGTCCCTGGAGAAGGACGGCGGGGGTTGCGCGGGACCGCAGCAGTCCACCACCGAGGACAAGGCGGAGGGCGGCGGCTCTTGTGGTGGCGGCGGGAGTGGAGCCCCGGAGAAGGAAGAGAAGACCGAGCCCCCGGACGTATCCGGCCAGGACCCGAAGAGCGCCCTGGCGACGGTGAGCCGGCTGCCCCCGGACCAGGCGCGGGCCGCCCTGCCCGGAGTCGACGGCGCGGCCGAGAAGTCGGTCGGCGAGGCCCATGAGGCGCTGGAGGCCGGCCCCCCGGCCCGGGAACGCCCCTCGGGTGCGCCGCAGACGCTCTCCGGCCCGCCGGAGACGGAAGCTCCCGCCGACGCCGTGACGGAGAAGGTCGACAGGATCGGCCCGGATGGCAAGGGCGAGCAAGAGAAGGCCAAGGGCGATGACAAGGCCGACGGCAGGAAGCCGACGGAAACGGCCAAGCCACCCCCCGCGCCGGCGAGTCCGGACGGCAAGGTCAGCGCGGCCGACGTCCGGAACATGCAGGCGGCGGCCGACCGAATCCCGGAAACCGACCCCGAGTTGAACAAGACGGTGGGCCCCGCGCCCAAGGTCCGGCTGACCGGGGAGAGCGACCCGGAGCGTACGGACGAACAGGCCGAGAAGCTCAAGGAGACCCAAGGCAGGATCCAGGAAACGGGCCGCGAGGACGCGGCCAAGCCGATGGGCGAGGACGGGATCTTCCCCGACGTCCCGCAGGAAACGCTGAAGGGCAACGTCTCCGGTGGTGGCGGCGGGGGTGGGAAGGCTCAGGCGGGCGGTCCCGCGCCCCGGCCGGGCGTTGCCGTCGTCGCCCAGCAGGAGCGCGGCTCCGAGGTGCAGGCCGCGGCCGGGCAGGCCCAGGGGGAGATGACCTCCAAGGAGGCCGAGCACAAGCAGAGCGAGGCCGAGGCCAGGCAGCAGAAACAGGCGGAGATCGACCAGGAGGTCGCTGACAACGCCCAGGCGCAGGCGGGCGAGCGGGGTCAGGCGGCCGAGCAGGTCCGGGGCGAGCGGGAGAACTGGCAGGCCGAGCAGGACAAGGAGATCGAGAAGGCGGACGAGGACTCCGGCAAGGAGCACACCGCCAGGAACAAGGAGATCGACAAGAAGCGCACCGACACCGACCAGGAGGTCAGCGACCGCAAGGACGAGGACAACGGCAAGATCAGGGACGAGCGGGAGAAGGCCGAGAAGAAAGCCCACGAGAAGAAGGAGGAGGAGAAGAAGGACTCCGGCGGCTTCTTCGGCAAACTCGCGTCGGCGGTCGGCGACTTCTTCAAGGGCCTGCTCGAGGCCGTCACGGCGATCTTCGACCTCGCCCGCAAGGCGGTCAACGGTCTGATCGAGGGCTTCAAGAACTTCGCCAACAAGGTCATCGACGCGGCGCGGAACCTGGCCATCGACCTGATCAACAAGCTCGCGGACGCGCTGATCGCCATCGGCGATGTCCTGCTCGCGGCGTTCCCGGAATTACGGGACAGGTTCCGCAAGAAGATCGAGGAGTGGCGTGACAAGGCCATCGCGAAGGTCAACGAGTGGGCCGACAAGCTCAAGAACGCGGTCAACAAGCTGCTGGACGCGCTTGCTGCGGGGCTGAACAAGCTGCTGGACGTCCTCGAGGCCGGGCTCAAGGCCGCCATCGATGTCTTCCGCGCCGCGATCGTGGGCGCCCTCGAGTTCGCGGAGAAGGCCATCGCGGCGCTGGGCAAGTTCGCGGCCCTGGTCGCGGATATCGCACCGGATCCGGGCGGCTGGCTGGGCAAGCTCGGCAGCTCGGCGAAGGCGGGTGTCCAGGACCACCTGTGGAACGCGATCAAGCGGGGCGTCAAGCAGTGGTTCGACCAGAAGGTCGAGGGCATCCTGGGCCTGGGCAAGGCGGTCATCAACGCACTCGTGAAGGGCTGCGTCTCGATCAAGCAGATCGGGAAGATGGCGTGGGACGCTCTGGTGCAGTCCCTCCCCATGATGATCGTCTCGATCGTCATCGAGAAGGTCATCTCGATGATCGTGCCCGCGGCCGGAGCGATCCTGACGATCGTTCAGGGTCTGGTGGCCGCCTGGGGGACCATCAGCAGGATCATCGCGGCCTTCGGGAAGTTCTTCGCCTACCTGAAGGCGGTCAAGGCCGGTCCGGCCGCCTGTCTCTTCGCCGAAGCCGTGGCCGCCGGAGTGGTGGCGCTGCTCGACTTCATCACCAACTTCCTGATGATGCGGCTGAAGGCGGCGGCGAAGGGCGTCGGCAAGCGGCTGCAGATCATGGCCCAGAAGGTCATGAAGGGGCTGCAGAAGGCGGGGAAGGGGGCGCGGAAAGCGGCGGGCGGGGCGGTGAACCGGGCGCGGGGCGCGATCCGCAAGGCGCAGGCGGCCCTGGCCAAGCCGGTGGGTCCGGCGCGCCCGAGGGGTGCTGGTGTACCGCCGCGGGTGAAGGCTCCCGCGGCGCGAGGCCCCGGTAGTCGCGGCCGGGACCGCACCACGCCCATTCAGCGCCCTGCCCCCCAGCAGCGCGAGCCCGATGCCCGTGAGGCGCGTGGACCGCTTACTGGAACCTCCGCCCGCAGACCTGACGAACAGCGCGAGCGCGCCGGCGCCCGCACACCGGACGAACAGCACGGCCGTCGGCCACAGGAGAAACGGGACAGGCAACCGGATGCGCAGCGCCCGGACAAACAGACGGATCCGCGGCGCCCGGACAAACAACCGGACACCCCCGAGACCGCGCCTGCGCGGCGCACGCCGAAACCACCGCCGAAACGCCCACGCCCCCGACGCGTCACCCAAGCTTTGAAACGGGCGTCGAAGCAGACGAAGAAAACCGTCAAGAACGCCCTTACCAAGGTTCGCAACGCCGGAAGAACCCTTGGAAAGAAGCTCAGGAACAGCAAGGTCGGACGCGCTCTACGCAGGAGTGCCCAGAAGATCCGTAACAAGTTCCTGAAGAAGATGCAACGTCTTCGCGATCTCCGGAGACGGCTACAGCAGAAACGCGCCCAGCGACGCGATCGACGGAAAGCCCGCGAAGACCAGCGGGATGACCGCGCCGAGCAGGAGACCAAGCGACCGACCGTGAAAGCCAACTTCTCCATGGACGGAGAACGGCACCGCATCATCCTCAAGCCCGCGGGAGATGATGTCAGCGTCAGCATGGAATCCGAACTACTGCCGCTACAGAACAAGTACCAGACGGCCTACAACAATATCGAGTACATTAAGACATACCTGAGCACGATCGAGAACGAAGAGGTAAGAAGGCGATTCAAGGAGGAGCTCCTGGACGAGATCAGCGACTTTCAGGTCGACAGCGTGAGGGAGTACAAAACAGCATTCAAACGAGCATTCCCACGGCGCGTCACGGAACTCCGGCCACTCAAGAAACGTCAGGAAAAAACGGCGCGCCGACAGGTGAGCGCGCTTCTGGTCGAACTGCGCATGATGACAGGAAAGATCAGCAGGTGGGCGGCCAGGAACGGCGTCTCCGATTTCAGTGGCGGAGCCTTCAGCAAGGCCGTGACCCAGAAAGGGGAAAAGATCTGGAAGCGAGAATACCTTGACATCAAGAATACGATTGACGGCGTGGTCAACCGATTCAGCTACAAAACAAAGCCCCTCGAATATGTAGGCAGTCTGCGCAAGGGAACACGAGGCCCACACAAAGGCAGAACAGCCTTCAACGTCAGTGACTTCGACGTGGACCTCTTCGTCGTGCATCCGGAGGAATGGGCTCGAATTTATCCAAAAATGATCAAGCACAGGCCCGACCTGACGGACGACGCCAAGATCTTCCCTGCCCTGCCCTACATGAAGCAACTCGTCAGCCTGGGGCAGCGTGTGGGCAGAAGCCTGGCAGGAGCACTCCACGGAAGACTCAGGAGCGTTTCCGAACTCCTCAAGACGGAAATCGTGCTTCGGAAGGATCCGGCATACCCCGACAAGGAAGAGGGGGAAGAGTGACCGATTGCCACGTCTTCAGCTTCTCCATCCGAACCAAGACCACCATGCCGCTCGAACGCATGGCAAAGCAACTTGAGGAGATCTTGGGATGCCCCTTCAAGAAGGGCTACCACCGCAAGGAAACCGTGGCGTGGGAGGCCGATCTCCTGGGCATGCAGATCCATCTCTACGAGTGGCGGGGGGCAAAGAACAGCCGCATTTTTCGCCTCCACGGAACACCGGACAACATGAAGTATTCCGAAGCCTTGAAAGACGACGACATCGATTTCCTTGACCTTGACATCAGTCAAGGAATCATTGATCTGCTGAGAGGCAATGGCGGCGGCACATGGTACGTGCCTTCCGAAGCCGATGTTGCTGCGGAGCTCGACTACGGAGCCGCCGGTTCCGGGGGCAGCAACAGCTCCCGCAAGCGCGGGGGGACAGGCAGGCGATGACCCGATACGCAGACATCCCCAAACCCATCCGGTCCGGGCTGGTCATCGTGGACCCCCGGCGCGGCACCCCGCAGCGCATCATCGTGCTGCAGTTCAACCCCGACTCCCTCGAACGTTCGCTCGCGCCCCAGGCCGCCGGGGCCGAAGGGGCCGGAGACCGGACCGAGGCGCTGCGGCTCAAGGGGCCCGCCGTCGAGAGCTGGAAGTTCACCGCCGAGATCGACTCGACCGATCAGCTCGAGGTCGCCGCGCCCGACGGCATCCATCCGCACCTGGCCGCCCTGGAAATGCTCGTCCACCCGACGAGCGCCCAACTCCGGGCGGCGGAGGCACTCGCGGCCCGCGGGACCCTGGAGATCACCCCCATCGAGACTCCGTTGACCCTCTTCACCTGGGGCAACAAGCGCGTCATACCCGTGCGGCTCACCGAGCTGTCGATCGCCGAGTCCGCGTTCGACGTTCATCTCAACCCCCTGCGGGCCTCGCTCGGCATCGGATTACGCGTCCTGTCCGTCAGCGATCTGCCCGCCGGGCACCGCGGAGCGGAGCTCTATATGGCGCATCTCGTCCAGAAGGAGCGTCTCGCCGGGTCCCTGGCGAGCGGCCGGCCCGACGCCCTCGGACTCACCGGCGGCGGCAACGGAATCGGGGGGGTCTGACCACCATGGCGTACGAGAGCACACCATCCGCCCTCCCGGCGGCCACCGGCTATCCCCGGTCCAGCCGGTACCACGGCATCCCCACCGCCGTGCACACCCTGCCCGACGGCCGCGAAGTCCCGTACACCGCGCGGCGGCTGCTGCCCGGCCCCGAGGAGCTGGAGGAGCTCGCCGAGCACACCGTCAGCACCGGTGAGCGCCCCGACCTCCTCGGCCATCGCTACCTCGGCAGCGCCGACCAGTGGTGGCGTATCGCGGATGCCAACCCCGTCCTCGACCCCGCCGAGCTGACCGCCGAGCCGGGAAGAACCATCGGCGTTCCCCTCCCCGGCGGCTTCCCGGGAGTCGCGCATGGCTGATCAGCCCGTCCGGAGCGGCCCGGTCCATCTCACCCTCCACATGGGCCCCAAGATCGCCCGCCCGGTGCCCCAGGAGGTCACCGACGCACTGCTGTCCGCCCAGGTCACCATGGCCTCCGGTGAGCGCAGCGGCTTCCAGCTCGCCTTCGACCTGTCCAAGAACGGGCTGATCAACACCCGTCTGCTCCCCGACGGCTTCTTCGACCCCCAGACACGGGTCATCCTGACCACCACCGTGCAGGGCACCCCCACCGTCCTGATGGACGGCATTCTCATCCGTCAGGAAGTCGGGGTCAGCAACACCCCGGGCCAGTCCACCCTCACCGTCACCGGCGAGGACCTGACCGTCCTGATGGACCTGGAGGAGCGGCCGGGCGTCCCGTACGAGGCCATGGGGCCCTCCACCCGCGTGCGCCTGATCATCGAGCGGTATGCGGACTACGGCATCAGTCCCCAGGTGATGACGGAGTTCATCCCGCAGATCCCCATGCCCACCAAGCGCATCGACTTCCAGTCGGGGACCGATCTCCAGTACGTCACCGACCTGGCCAAGGCCAACGGCTTCACCTTCTTTCTCGACCCCGGCCCCCGGCCTGGGGAGAGCCGGGCCTACTGGGGACCCGAGCTCCGGCTCGGCACCCCGCAGCATGCGCTCAACGTCAATATGGACGCCCTCTCCACGGTCGACCAGCTCACCTTCGCCTTCGACGGTACGGCGCGCGAAGAGCCCCGGACCCGTGTCCAGTTCCAGGCCACCCGGGTCTCCAAGCTGCTCGATGTGCCGGAGATCAGCGTCTTCCGGCCCCCGCTGTCCCGTAAGCCCGCCCCGGCGCTGAAGAAGAAGGTCCTCGGCGGCACCGCGAAGAAGGAGGGAGGCGAGGCCGCGGCCGAGGCGCTCGCCAAGGCCCTGGAGTCCGCCGACGCCGTCTCCGGCTCGGGCCGGCTCGATGTCATCCGCTACGGATACGTGCTGCGCCCCCGGGAGCTGGTGGGGGTCCGCGGCGCCGGGATCACCTACGACGGCGAGTACTACGTCAAAAGCGTCACCCATGACCTCCAACGAGGCTCCTACACCCAGAACTTCACTCTCGCCCGCGAGGGCCTGATCGCCCTCCGCAGCACGGTCGTTCCCTGATGGCACCGCACCCGCTGGAGCACCCGCATGGCCCCTGAACCCAAGCGTTTCCTCGGAAAGTTCCGAGGCCGAGTGATGGAGACCGACGACCCGATGCGGATCGGCCGTCTCCGCGTCCAGGTCCCGGACGTGCTCGGCGACACCCCGTCCTCCTGGGCCATGCCCTGCTTCCCCGTCGCCGGCGAGCGGATGGGGCAGTACGTGATCCCGCCCAAGGGCTCCGGCGTGTGGGTGGAGTTCGAGCAGGGCGATGTGAGCTACCCGATCTGGTCGGGGTGCTGGTACGGCGACCCCGCCGAGGTGCCCGAGGACGCCGCGGACGGGACGGGCTCCCCCAACGTGGTGCTGCAGACCCCGGGGAGACGGCAGATCCTGCTCTCCGACGAGCCCGGCGGCAAGGGAATCACGCTGAGGGTGCCGGGCGGCGCCTCGATCGTCATCGACGACACCGGGGTGCGCATCGACAACGGCCAGGGGGCGTCGATCTCGCTCGTCGGCTCCGTCGTCAACGTCAACAAGGGCGCCTGGCAGGTCGACTGATGAACAACGGGGAGGACGTCTTGTCCGGGAACTTCTTGCATGTCAACGCCACGATCCTCTGCCCGCACGGCGGAATGGCGACCGTACTGCCGGCGCAGTCACGCGTCCTCGTGAACGGCCGGCCGGTGGCCAGCGTCGCCGACACCGTGACCGTCACCGGCTGCCCGTACACCGTCGGCAACAAGCCACAGCCGTGCACCAGCGTCCGCTGGTCCGGCACCTCCGGGCGGGTCCGTGTCCATGGGTCACCGGCGCTGCTGCAGGGCTCGACGGCCCAGTGCTACAGCGCCGAGCAGATCCCCCAGGGCCCTCCCACCGTGAGCGTCGTCCAGCAACGGGCGGTGGGCCGATGACCGGCACCGGGCGCGCCCCCCGTACCGATATCGCCTTCCCCTTCCGGATCGACCGGCGGGGCCGCACGGCGGACGCCGGTGACGACGAACACGTCCGCGACATGATCGAGCAGTTGCTGTTCACCAGCCCCGGGGAGCGCGTGATGCGCCCGGACTTCGGCTGCGGGCTGCTCGACCTGGTCTTCAGCCCGGCCGGCCCGGAGCTGGCCTCCGCGCTCCAACTGTCCGTCCAGGCGGCGCTTCAGCGCTGGCTGGGCGATGTGATCGAGGTCTCCTCGCTCGAGGTCGTGAGCGAGGAGAGCGTCGTCCGTATCCATCTGGTCTACGTGGTGCGCCGTACGGGCTCGCGTCGTGACGAGTGGTTCGAGGGGAGGGGTGACGCGGTATGAGCAGCGTCC
Organism: Streptomyces sp. 8N706; assembly: GCF_052245415.1. NCBI lineage: Bacteria > Bacillati > Actinomycetota > Actinomycetes > Kitasatosporales > Streptomycetaceae > Streptomyces > Streptomyces sp. 8N706. The sequence goes on from NZ_JBQQBW010000013.1 coordinate 81,325, forward strand.
ACAGCGGAGCCGGGACCGGCCGTACCGGCGTCGGCGGAGCCGGGACCGACGGGACGGGGACCGGCGGAGCGGGTATCGGCGGGGCCGGGCTCACCTGTCGTACGGACCGGCGGCGCGGCCGGGTGCGAGCGGCCCGGATGAACGGCGTCGACGGGATCGAGGTGAGCCATGACGGACTCACCCTGACCGTCACCTTCCTCGGCAAGGCGCCGCACGGTGTCGGCCCGGAGAACGTCCGGATCGAGGGCGGCCGCCGTATCACCGGCGTACGCGCGCTCGAGGTATCGGTGGAGCGGGAGGAGGATCCGGAGCTCGACGACCGGATGCACATCACCCTCGACCGGGCGGGCGACACCTCCCGCTACCGCCTGTGCGTCGTGGAGGCCGATCCCTACGGGCGACCGGGCACCGTGCCGTACCGGCACTTCGACCCCCGTTACCACTGCGCGGAGTTCTCCTTCCGGCCCGACTGCCCCACCCCCTTCGACTGCGTGACGGAACCGGACTGCCCGCCGGATGTCCGCCCCGCGCCCGTCATCGACTACACCGCGCGCGACTACGAGAGCCTGCGCCGTCTCGTCCTGGACCGGCTGGCCCTGACCGCACCCGGATGGACCGAGCGGCACGTCCCCGACCTCGGTGTCACCCTCGTCGAGCTGCTCGCCCACACCGCGGACCGGATCAGCTACCAACAGGACGCGGTGGCCACGGAGGCGTATCTCGACACCGCCCGCCGCCGGGTCTCCGTACGCCGCCACGCACGGCTCGTCGACTATCCGATGCACGACGGCTGCAACGCCCGCGCGTTCGTGGCGCTGGAGGCCGAGCGGGAGACGGTCCTCCGGCACGGCACGTACCGCTTCGCCGCCGTCGACACCGGCCGGCTGAGCCCGCAGGAGAAGCCCGGACTCGGCACCGTCATCGCGGACGAGGACCTGGACAGGCTGGCCGAGCGCGCTCGGCTGGAGGTCTTCGAACCGGTGGGCCGTGGCGAGCTGCCGCTGCGGCCGGAGCACAACACCATCCGCTTCTGGACCTGGGGCGATGAGGAGTGCTCGCTGCCCCGGGGCGCCACAGCGGCCACCCTCCGCGACGCGTGGGTGCACGACGACGACGGCGACGCGGCAGGAACGGGCGGGGACGGACGCGGGGAAGAGGGCGCCGACGGGCACGGGGAGGCCGACGGGCACGGGGAGGAGGCGGACGGCCCTCACCGGCGCCGGAAGCTCCGGCTGCGCCCCGGTGACCTGCTGCTGTTCGAGGAGGTGGTGGGCCCGCGGTCCGGCGTACGGGCCGACGCGGACCCCGAGCACCGCCAGGCCGTACGCCTCACCTCCGTCGAACCGGCCGTGGACCCCCTCTTCGGCCGGCCGGTCCTGGAGGTCGGCTGGGCGGAGGCGGACGCCCTCGCCTTCCCGCTCTGTCTGTCCTCGCGCGGCGGCACCGACTGCGGGCCGATCGACGATGTGAGTGTGGCCCGCGGCAATGTGGTCCTCGTCGACCACGGCCGCTCCCGTACGTTCTGCGGCGGACGGCCGGAGCGCTTCCCGGTGCCGCCGGAGCAGGTGGTCCTGGACCCCTGCGAGCCTCCGGACTTCGGCTGCCCGGACCGCAGCGGGGGCAACGGGCCCGCGGACGCCGTCCACGAGCTGCTCGACCGGGCCCGGCGCGGCCGGCAGCTGCTGCCCGCCGACATCAGGGAGTTGTTCGCCCTGGTGGGTGAGCAGGCCACCGTCCGCGCAGGCCTGGACATCCATCTCTTCCCCGGCACGGAGGACGAGGAGCGGGTACAGCCGCCGACCGCGGACGCCCAGGCCGAGGCTCTGGAGACGCTGCTCGCCCAGGTCACGTACCCCTCCATCGCGCCACGTCTGCGGCCCGTGCCGGTCCACGCGCCCGTCACCCAGGCGGTGCCCTACCCGGAGCCCCGGCAGGTGGCCGCGGGCCAGGCGGCGCGGCTCGCCACGATCCCGGACCGTGTCCGGCTCAGGCTGGAGGAACTGTGGCGCGGGGCCCGCGACGGCAACGAGCTCGACACCGACGAGCTCGCGGAGCTCACCGTCCTGTTCGGGGCGCGGACGCTGGAGAAGCTCCATACGGCCCAGCGGCCCGCCGCCGCCCTGCGGGAACTGCTCGCGCGCCGCACCCGGCTGCTCGCCGCCAAGCTGCGGCGCCTGGAGGTGCTGGTCGCGCGGGCGCGGGCGGGCCGGGTGCTGGCGGACCACATCGCCTGGGAGATCGCGCACAGTTGGGGAACGGCGTACGCGGCCGGGCTCGACCCCGACGATCCGGTGCTGGCCGGGCCCGCCGCCGCGTACCTCCAGAATCCGCGCGAGGCCCTCCCGGCCGTACGGGCCGTCGCGGACGGCGAGATCTGGACCCCGCGGCGGGATCTGCTGGCAAGTGGCCCCCGGGACCGGCATGTCGTCGGAGAGGCCGAGGACGACGGCAGGCTCGCGCTGCGCTTCGGCGACGGCCGGCACGGGGCTCCTCCCCCGCCGGGCGCCGCTCTCGATCTGCACTACCGGGTGGGCAACGGCCCGGCCGGGAACGTCGGCGCGGAAGCCATCAACCACCTGGTCGTCTGCCATAGCTGCCCGGACGGCGAGGAGGCCGGGAAGGGGCCGGAGGACCGAGACGACCGGGCGGTTGGCCGTGGCCGGGACGACCGGGAGGACCAGGACGACCGGAAGGGGGCGGAGAGCCGGGAAGACCGGAACGACACGGAGGACCGGGAGGGCGGCGGCAACCGGCGTCCCGTTCCGGTGGCACGGGTCCGCAACCCGCTGCCCGCCGCCGGCGGTACCGCCCCCGAGACCCTCGCCGAGGTCCGGCAGCTCGCCCCCCTGGCGCTCAGGCGCACCCGGCTGCGCGCCGTCACCGCCGAGGACTACGCCGAGCTGGCCGCGGCGGTGCCCGGCGTCCAGCGGGCGGCTGCCGACATCCGGTGGACGGGCAGCGTACGGGAGGCACAGGTCGCCATCGACCCGTACGGCAGCGCACAGGCCGGGCCCGCGCTGCTCGACGCCGTGGCGTACGCCCTGGAGGGCTACCGGCGCATCGGGCACGACGTGGTGGTGGGGCCCGCCCAGCTGGTCCCCCTCGACATCGAGCTACGGGTGTGCGCCGCCCCCGGCCACCAGCACGGCCATGTCCTCGCCGGACTGCGCCGGGCGCTCGGCACCGGGACCTTGCCCGACGGGCGGCCCGGCTACTTCCACCCGGACGCGCTGAGCTTCGGCGAACCGGTGCGGCTGAGCCGTCTGGTGGCGGTCGCCGCCGCGGTCCCCGGTGTCGTCAGCGCCCGGGTCACCCGGCTGCGGAGGCTGTTCCGGCAGGACGACGGAGAACTGGAGACAGGTGTGCTGCTGCTCGGCCCGCTGGAGATCGCCCAGTGCGACAACGACCCCGACCGGCCCGAGAACGGCCGGCTCTCGCTGGTGCTCGGAGGTGGACGATGAGCGGCAGGTGCGGCTGCGGCGGGCGGGCCGGGGGCCGCGCCCCGGGGGACATGCACCATCCGCCCGGCCGGGACACCCTGGAGCACCGGACCGGGACCTACGGCCGGTTCCTGGACGCCATGCTGGGGCGGCTCGCCTCACCCGCCTACCCGGCCCTGCACCGGCTGACCATGCGCACCCCCGACGACCCGGCCATCGGGCTGCTGGACGCGTGGGCGGTCCTCGGCGATCTGCTGTCCTTCCACTCCGAGCGGATGGCGAACGAGGGCTATCTGCGGACCGCGACCGACGAGCGGTCCCTGGCGCTGCTGGGCAGGCTCGTCGGGCACCGGCCGCGCCCGGGCGTCGCCGCCGACACCCATCTGGCGTACGCCCTGGACCGGGACCCGCGCTCCGGTGAGGACGTGCCGGTGCTGATTCCGCGCGGTGCCCGCAGTCAGAGCGTGCCCGGCCCGGACGAGGAGCCCCAGACCTTCGAGACCTGGGAGGACCTGACCGCGCGCTGGTCGTGGAACGAGCTGCGGGTACGGCTGCGCCGCCCGTACCAGCTGACCGCGCGGGATCTGCGCGGCCGGAGCGAGCTGTACGCCGCCGGCACGGCCAACAACATCAAGCCGGGCGACCAGCTCCTCGCCGTCTTCAGCGCGGAGCGGTCCGCGCCGCCCGAGCAGCGGGCGCTGCTGCATGTGCCATGGGTGCGGATCGACCGGAACGCCGATGTCACCGTCGTAGGACTGCCGCAGCCCGCTCTGCCCTCGCTGGAGCGGCTGGTCGACGAGGTACAGAAGTGGATCACGCCGGGGCGGACCGCGCCCGTCCCCCGGCCCGAGGGCAGCCCGCTGATCGAGGACTTCGACGCACAGGTGCTCGCCCCGCTCCGCGCGGACCTAGATCTGCTGGACACCCCCACCCGGTTCGTGGAGCGGCTGGAGGACACGGTGGAGCGGCTGCGGGAGGCGCAGGCGCTCGCCGAGCCGTACGACAAGGTCGCCGACTGGTTCGCGGCGCTGGCCTCCGCCCTGGTGGAACTCCAGCAGCAGGCACGGGAGTTGGAGCCCGCACAGCCGGACTCCGGCGACGGCTCGCCGGGCCCCGAGGAGCCGGACCACCCGGCGCTGCGCGCCCTGGGCAGGCTGCTTCCCGCCCTGCGGACGCGCGTGGTCCGCCCTCCCGCAGGCGCGCGGCAGCTGGCGCGGGACCCCGAGCGCATTTTCGCGCCGGACTCCGATGTCGGTGCGCGGCTGCTCGCGGCACTCGACCCCCGTCTCCAGGACGGGCTGTACGACGCGTGGCGGCAGGCCGATCCGACGGTGCCGCGCGCGCTGCGCGAGTTGCGGGCGATGCGGGTGACGGCCACCCCCTTCGGGGCGACGGCACCGCTCAAGCCGGTCCACGACAGCTCCGGGCGGGTCGTCCGGTACGACGACTGGCCGCTGACCGGCAGCAAGTTGGTCAGCATGCGGATCGTCTACGACGAGCAGGGGGCCGTCCCGTCCCGCGCCGAGTTCCTGTACGCGGAGGCGGGCGGCTCGGTGCAGAAGACCCAGAGCCTGCCGTGGAACGACAGCTTCGACTTCGGCCCCGGCCGGATCGAGCTGACCACGCACGAGCCTCCGGAGCCCGATCCGGAGCCGGGCCCGAGGGCGAGGGCGGCTGCGCGCGCGACACCCGATGCAGCCGGGGCCGCCGCGCCCAAACGCCGTACGCGCCGCGCCCGCGCCGCCGTACCGGAGCAGGAACCGGGCGTCACCGCCGTCCTCCGCGAGGATCTGCCGGAGCGCACCCTGTTCGTCTCCCGCCCCGCCGCCGACGGCACGGTGCATGTCACCGTCACCAATGGCGCCACCCTCGACTACCGTCTGGCCCCCGGTGAGCAGCAGCGGGGCACGCACGGCGGGCTGGAGGTGACGGTACGCCGCTCGCCCGCGGGCGAGCCCGCGGCGGTCGAGGTCGCCCTCGCCGCGAAGCTGGAGCTGACCTCGCGGAACGTCATCGCGCTCGACGCCGTCTACGACGGGATCGCGCTCGGCAGTTGGGTCGTGGTCCAGCGGCCCCGGAAGGGCTCCTCGGGGCAGGTGCCAGGGGATCCGAAGCTCGCTTTCGTGGTCACCCGGGTGGCCGGGGTCCGGGTGGTCTCCCGGGCGGACTTCGGCATCACCGGCAAGGTCACCGAACTCACCCTCGAGGACCCCTGGCTGGACGACCAGGACGTCCTCCTCTCCTACATCCGGGACGCCACCGTGCTCGCACGCGGCGAGCCCGTGGAGCTCGCGGACGAGCCGGTCGTCGAGGATGTCCACGGCCGGGAGATCGAACTGGCCGGGCTGTACGACGGCCTGGCTCCCGGCCGGTGGATCGTGGTCTCCGGCGAGCGCACCGACATCCCGGGCGCCGCGGGGGTGCGCGGCACCGAACTGGCCATGATCGCCGCCGTCGACCAGAACGTCGATCCCGATCTGCCCGGCGACACCGTCCGGACCACGATCACCCTCACCGCCGGCCTCGCCTACCGCTACCGCCGCGACTCGGTCCGTATCCAGGGCAATGTCGTCCGCGCCACGCACGGCGCGAGCCGCGACGAGCCGATCGGCAGCGGCGACGCCGCCAGGGCGAACCAGAGCTTCACCCTGTGGCAGGGGCCCCTGACCTGGCTGGCCGACGACAGCCCGCTGGGAGCCGTACCCACCCTGGAGGTACGGGTCGGCGGGGTGCTCTGGCACGAGGTCGACAGCCTGGCCGGGCGTGGCCCCGGTGAGCGGGTGTACGTCACCGGGGTCACCGAGGACGGCCGTACGACCGTCACCTTCGGGGACGGTGTGCGCGGCGCCCGGCTGCCGACCGGGCAGGAGAACGTCCGGGCCCGCTACCGCGTCGGCATCGGTCGGGACGCGAACGTCCGGGCGGAGCGGATCACTCAGCCCACCACCCGGCCGCTCGGCGTCAGCGGGGTCACCAACCCTCAGCCGGCGACCGGCGGCGCCGACCCCGACGGTCCCGGACTCGCCCGGCGCACCATTCCGCTCGCCGTCTCCGCACTGGACCGGCTCGTCTCCCTCCCGGACTACGAGGACTTCGCACGCTCCCGGGCGGCCATCGGGCGGGCCTCGGCCCGCGAGCTGTTCACCGGGCGGCGGCGGTCGGTCCATGTGACCGTGGCCGGGGTGGACGACGTCCCCCTCGCCGAGGACTCCGACGTTCTGCGCACCCTGCGCGCCTCGCTCGCCCGCCACGGCGACACCCGGCTGCCGGTCGACGTCGCCGTACGGGAGCTGGTCCTGCTCGTACTGGTCGCGGGCGTCAAGGTGCACCCGGACCACTCCTGGGACCTGGTCGAGCCGCGGATCCGGCAGGCCCTGCTGCGGAGACTGGGCTATCCGGGGCGGGCGTTGGGGCAGCCCGCCCATCTCTCCGAGGTGCTGGCCACCGCCCAGTCCGTCCCGGGTGTGGACCATGTGGACGTGGACGCCTTCACCGGCGTCCCCGCGAGCATCACCCCGGACGGCCTGGAGCAGTTGGCCGGCCGGCTCGCGCAGCCGCGGACCGTGGTCCCGGCCCGGTTGGCCGAGTACGCCGAGGAGCGCTACCGGGTCACGGCCGACGGCGGGGAGACCCTCACCGACATCGCCGCCCGGCACGGCATCTCCCTCACCGAACTGCTGCGGCTCAACCCGGACATCACCGACACCCGGCCGCTGTGCCGGGGCCGTTCGGTGTTCGTCTTCCGCGGGGTGCGCCCCGCGCAACTGGCGCTGTTCTCGCCCGATGTGGCGGACACCCTGATCCTCACGGAGGTCACCTCATGAGCGACGCACCGACCACCGCCCGGACCGCCGTGCGGGCACGGGGCCCGGAGGAGGCAGCATGACCAGGGATCCGGACGGGCTCGCGGAGCTGCTCCCGCAGTGGCACCGGATGCGGGACGCGGAGGGCGGCGGGCCGCTGCGGGCGCTGCTGGCCGTCATCGCCGAGCAGGTCGATCTCGTGCGGACCGGGGTCGAGCAGAGTTACGAGGACTGGTTCGTCGAGACCGCCGCCGACTGGGCGGTGCCCTACCTCGGCGACCTCGTGGGGTACGAGATCCTGCCGGGCTATAAGGAGGTGCTCGCGACCGGTCTGAAGGGGGCGGGCGGCTCCGAGGACTCCCGGCGGCTGCTGGCCGAACGGCTCGCTCCGCGCCGGGATGTCGCCGACACCGTGGCCCACCGTCGCCGCAAGGGCACTCCGGCCCTGCTGGAGGAGCTGTCCGCCTCGGTCGCCGACTGGCCCGCGCGGGCCGTGGAGTTCTCCCGGCTTCTCTCCCACTACCAGCCGGTCAAGCTGTACGGGGCGGGTACGGCGGCCGCGAACGCGCGCCGGTCGGCGCGCGGGCGGCTGGTGGACGTACGGGACGGGGCGGCCCTCGATCTGATGGGCGGTCCCTTCGACACCTCAGCGCACTCCGCCGACGTACGGCGCGCGGGGTCCCGCCGCACGCCGGGCGGCCATACGCCCGCGGGTCTCGGCCTGTTCGTGTGGCGGCTGAAGCCGTATCCGGTGACGCGCGCGCCCGCGTACTGCATCGACCGCGCCCGCAACCTCTACACCTTCTCCGTGCTGGGCAACGACACTCCGCTGGTGACCAAGCCGGAGCCCGAGCCGTCGGCCGCGTCCATCGCCACTCTGGACACCGTGCCGGCCTTCATCAGCCGCCGGCGGCTGGCCGACCGGCTCGCCGACTACTACGGCCCCGGCAAGAGCTTCACCATCCGCCGGGACGGCCACGACGAGCCGGTGGCGCCGTCCGACATCGTCGTCGCCGATCTGACGGACTGGCGCTACCGGCCCCGGCGCGGACAGGTGGCGGTGGACCCGGTGCTCGGCCGGATCGCCTTCGGTGCCCGCTCGGCGCCGCGCCGGGGCGTATGGGTCGACTACCACTACGCGTTCAGCGACGACACGGGCGGCGGTGAGTACCCGCGGCAGCGGGAGACGCCCCCGGGAGCCGCGATCTACCGGGTGGGCCCCGGACAGCCGGATGAGCGGATCATGGATGCCTACGAACGGTGGCGCGGTGACCGCCGCACGGGCCGGTGCGGCTCCGACGGCATCATCGAGATCGCTCACAGCGGTGCCCACCAGGAGCAGCTGGACTTCGACCTGGAGCCGGGCGACCGGCTGGAGCTGCGGGCCGCCGAGGGCACCCGGCCGGTGATCCGGCTGCTGGACTGGTACAGCAACCGCCCCGACGCCCTCAACATCCGGGCCGCCCGGCACGGGAGTTCCGACGAGGGCCCGGCGCCCCGGGTGGTCCTGGACGGGCTGCTGATCACGGGGCGCGGGGTGAATGTCACCGGCCCGGTCGGGACGGTGGTGATCCGGCACTCCACTCTGGTGCCGGGCTGGTCCCTGGAGCCGGAGTGCCATCCGCACTCCCCGCAGGAGCCGAGCCTGGTGCTGGACCGCACCACGGCATGTGTGCAGATCGAACGCAGCATCCTGGGCTCGGTCCTGGTGGTCGGCGACGAGGTCCGCACCGATCCGCTGCGGATCCATGTCGCCGACAGCATCCTGGACGCCACCGGCCCGGATCTGGAGGCCCTGTCCGCACCCGACTGCCGGCACGCCCACGCCGTACTCCACGCCCACCGGACCACCGTGATCGGCGAAGTGCACACCCACGCCGTGGAGCTCGCGGAGGACAGCGTCTTCACCGGGCGGATGCATGTGGCCCGGCGCGCCCTCGGTTGTCTGCGCTTCTGCTACGTGCCCCCCGGCTCGCGCACGCCGCAGCGCTACCACTGTCAGCCGGATCCGGTGGGGGCGGGTGACGCGCAGCGCGTACGGCCTGTCTTCGCCGGCGAGCGGTACGGCACCCCGGCGTACGGCCGGCTCGCGCGCGGATGCGCACCGGAGATCGTGCGCGGAGCTGAGGACCGTTCCGAACTCGGCGCGTTCCACAACCTCTTCCAGCCCCAGCGGGAGGACAACCTGCGTGCACGGCTCGACGCGTACTGCCCCGCCGGTACGGACGCCGGGATTCTTCATGTCACGTGACCCGAGGGGCTGTGGCACAGGCTGCGCCACCGGCCCGCGGCCGGTCCTGAGTCCCTCCCCGTCCGCGGGTGCTCCTGCTCCTCTTCCGACTTCCTGACCCTCAGAACGAACCTCCAAGGGGGATCCCATGCACGCCGACCTCTCCCGCCAGACCTTCCGGGCGGGCAAGCGGTACTCCGCGGTACTCGCGCAGCAGGGCCGCGTCCAGCTCGACGCCGACACGAACGAGCAGACGGCCATCCACCTCCACCAGGCCCGGACGATCGCGGCCGATCTGATCGGGCAGCACGGCGGACCGGCCGGTGCGACCGGCTTCAAGATCGGTTATGTGCCGGGCAACCATGAGCCCGACGATCTGTCCATCGGCGGCGGCCGCTACTACGTGGACGGCATCCTCTGCGACGCCACCCGCCCCGCGCCCGGCGTCCCGGCGGGAAGCGACGGCGACGGCTGCGATGACGGCGCGGAACCCACGCCCGCCGCCACCTGGTCGTACTGGGCGCAGCCCGACGCCTACCGGGACCCGGAGCGGCCCGAGGACCGGCTCCCGGCCGACTTCCCCTTTCTCGCCTACCTCACGGTCTGGGAGCGGACGGTTACCGCGGCGGAGGACCCGGAGATCCGCGAAGTCGCCCTCGGCACGGCCGTACCGGACACCTCGGCCCGCACGAAGGTGATCTGGCAGGTGCTGCCGCTTCCCGGCACCGAGCTGGAACTTCCCGAACGGCGCGGTACGGATGCCGTAAGCGAGGCGTTCGACGCCTGGGCGCGACGGGCCGCCACGCCCTCCGCCCGGCTGGCCGCGCGCAGCGAGCGGCCGCACCGGGCGGACGAGGACCCGTGCCTGGTCCAGCCGGACGCCCGCTACCGGGGGCCGGAGAACCAGCTGTACCGGGTGGAGGTGCACGCCGGCGGACCGGCGGACGGCACCGCCACGTTCAAATGGTCACGGGAGAACGGCTCGGTCGTTTTTCCTGTGACCGAACTCGACGGCACCTGGGCCGAGTTGGTGTCTCTCGGCAGCGACGACAAGCTCGATCTGCAGGTCGGCGACCGGGTCGAGGTCGTCGACTCCGCCTATGCCGGCCGGGGTGAACCGGCGCCGCTACTGCGGGTGGAGGAGGTCGACCTGCCGGGGCGCCGGGTCCGGCTGTCGGGTGAGCCGGAGCCGGGCGTCGGGCGGCTGCCCGACCGCCATCCGTTTCTGCGGCGCTGGGACCACCGGTCGACGGGGAGGCCCGGAGGGCCGCGGCTGAGCCGGGGCGCGATCAAGATCGAGGAAGGCGGCTGGATCGATCTGGAGGACGGTGTCCAGGTGTGGTTCGCGCCCGGGGGCACCTACCGCTCCGGCGACCACTGGCTGATCCCCGCCCGTACGGCCACGGGTTCGGTGGAGTGGCCGGTCGACGCCGCGCGGGAGCCGCTGCTCCAGGATCCGGCGGGCGTGCGGCTGCACTTCGCGCCGCTGGCCTGGGTGCTGGGCGAGGGCGAGGTGGTGGATCTGCGCCATGCGTTCGCCCCGCTGGCCGGTCCGGTTCCCGCGGAAGAAGGGTGAGGCCCCCTCTACCCCCTTTCCCCTGCTCCCTGCCCTGCTTTCCGGCTTTCCCGCCGCACGGACACCGAGGCCGGGCAAGACTCCCCTCCATCCACCCCTCGCCACCCGCTCACCACGTACTCACCCCATCCGCGTACTCGCCTCCGAAGGAGCATCACCATGGCAACGCCCTTGACTGCCTCCCGACTGCTCAAAGCCCTCCGCGACGAAGGGCTCGATGTCGTCGAGGTCAGGAGCTGGCGCACGCACAACCGGAACCACAAGGGGCCGTGGGGCCCGGTGCACGGGGTGATGATCCATCACACCGTGACCAAGGGCACCGCGAGTTCGGTGGACATCTGCTACGACGGCTACTCCAGCCTGCCGGGCCCGCTGTGCCACGGTGTCATCGCCAAGGACGGGACGGTCCATCTGGTGGGCAACGGCCGCGCGAACCACGCCGGTCTCGGCGACGACGATGTGCTGCGCGCCGTGATCAACGAGACCGGGCTGCCCCCCGACAACGAGTCCAACACCGACGGCAACCGCCACTTCTACGGCTTCGAGTGCATCAATCTCGGCGACGGCCGGGACCCGTGGCCCGCAGCCCAGCTGGAGGCGATCGAAAAGGCGTCCGCCGCGATCTGCCGTGCCCATGGCTGGACCGAGAAGTCCGTGATCGGCCACCTGGAGTGGCAGCCCGGCAAGATCGACCCCAAGGGCTTCACGATGGGCAGTATGCGCACGCGCATCGGGAAGCGGCTGGACGCCGCGCCCGACGGTCCGTCCGACACTCCCAAGCCGCCCGCGAAGTACGAGCCCTTCCCGGGTGCGGCCTTCTTCCGCGCGGGCCGCGAGAGCGCGATCATCACCGCCATGGGCAAGCGGCTCGTGGCCGAGGGCTGCGGGCGCTACGAGGTGGGGCCGGGCCCCGAGTGGAGCGAGGCGGACCGGAAGTCGTATGCGGCGTGGCAGCGCAAGCTGGGCTATGCGGGCGACGACGCCGATGGCATCCCGGGCAAGACCAGCTGGGACAGGCTCCGCGTGCCCAACGTGTAGGCGGATGCCGGGCCACGGCGGCGGTACTGGCGGGGCCCGGGGGGCGGCGGTATGTACGGGGCCGGGGGGCGGCGGTATGTACGGGGCCGGGGGCGGCGCGGCGTCCCGCAGTCAGGCGAGGCCGCCCAGCGGCGAAGCCCGCACGGGTTCCTCCCGGCCACCCCGGCGCCGCGGTTCGGACGCACGGCCACGGGACCGGCGCGTACCCCGGGGAGCCTGCGGGCCGCGCTCGGGGCCGGGCGGACACGCCGCCGCTGGGGCCCTGAGCCCGGTGACGATCCTCGGCGGCGGTCCCCCGGACCGATCCCCCGGCAGCGAAGCGCGTCCCGTGCCGGTTCAAGGCCGGTCACCGGGACGTCGCCTTGTCCGGTACGGGCAGGGGCCGCTTCTCGATCGCGGCTGCCATCACGTCGGGGAACTGGTCGGGGGTGCAGGCGAACGCCGGGGCGCCGAGGGCCGCGAGCGCGGCGGCGTGCTCGCGGTCGTAAGCGGGCGCACCCTCGTCGGAGAGCGCGAGCAGCGCCACGAACTGCACCCCGGACGCTTTCATCGCCGCGACCCGCTTCAGCATCTCGTCACGGATCCCGCCCTCGTAGAGGTCGCTGATGAGGACCACGACGGTGTCGGCGGGCCGGGTGATCTGTGACTGGCAGTACGCGAGAGCCCGGTTGATGTCGGTGCCCCCGCCGAGCTGGGTGCCGAAGAGCACATCCACCGGGTCGTCCAGCTGGTCGGTCAGATCGACCACGGAGGTGTCGAAGACCACCAGCCGCGTGGCGATCGACCGCATCGAGGCGAGGACGGCGCCGAAGACGGAGGCGTGGACGACGGACGCCGCCATCGATCCGGACTGGTCGATGCAGAGGATGACGTCCTTCTTCACCGCCTGGGCCGCCCGCCCGTAGCCGATGAGCCGCTCCGGTACGACGGTTCGGTGTTCGGGCAGGTAGTTCTTGAGGTTGGCGCGGATGGTGCGGTCCCAGTCGATGTCCCGGTGGCGCGGGCGGCTGATCCGCGCCGACCGGTCGAGCGCACCGGTGAGCGTGGCCCGGGTCCGGGTCGCCAGCCGCTTCTCCAGATCCCGCACGACCTTGCGTACGACCGCCCGGGCGGTCTCCTTCGTGGTTTCCGGCATGGCCTTGTTGAGGGAGAGCAGCGTGCCGACCAGATGGACGTCCGCCTCGACGGCTTCGAGCATCTCCGGCTCGAGGAGGAGGGAGGACAGTCCGAGCCGGTCGATCGCGTCCCGCTGCATGACCTGGACGACGGAGGTCGGGAAGTAGGTACGGATATCGCCGAGCCAGCGGGCGACCTGGGGCGCGGAGCCCCCGAGCCCGGCGGAACGGCTTCTGCCGTCCACGCCCGCGCCGCCGCCTCCGTAGAGCGCGGCGAGGGTACGGTCCATGGCGGCGTCCCGCCCTGCGGGCTCGTATCCGGTGCCGTCGGACTCCCCGCCGAGCACCAGCCGCCACCTCCGCAGCCGGTCGGCTCCGCCGCCGGGCTCCTCCCTCGGCTCCGTCTCCGCGATGCTCATCCAGCCACCCCCATAAGGTCGTTGTCGTCCAGTCCGAGCAGCAAGCGCAGCGTCGGCAGCACGGCCGCGGAACGCTGCGGGTCGAGTCCCGGGCCGAAGCCGGGCGCGGATGCGTCGGCAGCGCCCGCTCCAGCCGTGTTCTGCGCGGCCGGGCCTCGGCGGACGAGTTCCCCGAGCGTCCGCCGCACCCCCGGTTCGTAGGCCGCGAAGGTGCGGCGCAGCAACGGCAGTACGTCGGTGAAGGCGTCTGCGGGGACTCCGGTGAGCCAGGCGTCGACGAGCCCGAGCAGCCGTTCGTCGTGGACGAGCAGCATTCCGCCCCCCGCTCCGCCGCCGACGAACCCTTCGATCCAGGCCGCCGCTTCACCGGGCGCGGTGCCGGGCGACAGGGCGAGTCCCATGAGACGGGCCGCCTCGTCCTCCGTCAGCCGCCCGTCGTCCAGCAGGAGCCGCGCCGCCCGGCCGCGGATCAGGCCGTACACGGTGTCGCGCCCGGCGAGCGTCCGCAGCACCGCCGCCCACCGCTCCCGCATTCCCGGCTCCGGCCCCGTACGGGTCCCCGACGCCGTAGCCGGCCCCGTTCCCGTACGGGTCCCCGACGCCGCACCTGGGCCCATCCCCGTACCGGCCCCCGAGGCCGCACCTGG
>NZ_JBQQBW010000130.1:0-16956 GCF_052245415.1 Streptomyces sp. 8N706
GGTCCGGAGACGGGGTATCAACATATCTGGCGTTGACTTTTGGCACGCTGTTGAGTTCTCAAGGAACGGACGCTTCCTTCGGCCCCGTCTCCGGGCCCTCCGGGCGCTTCCCTTCGGTGTTTCCAACCTTACCAGACTCTATTCAGCACCGTTCCCGGTCCGAATTTCGATTCCAGTGGCCGTTGGATGGCCTTTGCCTTTCGGCTGCTCCGACTTTATCAGATTTCTCTGAGCCGGTTTTCCGCTCTTCCTGAGCCTTTCCGGGCACATAGCCGTGCCGGTTCCTCGTTCAGGCGGAGCCGTAAACGTACTGGACGGCCGCACCCGGAAGCAAATCGGCCCGGGAGCGGCCGTCCATGCGCCTGATACGGCGTCAGACCTCAACGACCACGGGGAGGATCATCGGGCGCCGGCGGTAGGTGTCGGACACCCACTTGCCCAGCGTGCGGCGGATCAGCTGCTGCAGTTGATGCGTTTCGGCGATGCCGTCCTGGGCGGCCTTGGCGAAGGCTTCCTCGATCTTCGGGGTCACCGCGCCGAACGCGGCGTCCTCGATTCCGGAGCCGCGGGCGCTGATGTTCGGCCCGCCGACGACCTTGCCGGTCGTACTGTCCACCACCACGAACACCGAGATGAGGCCCTCGTCGCCGAGGATCCGGCGGTCCTTGAGCGAGGCCTCGGTGACGTCACCGACCGACAGACCGTCCACGTACACGTACCCGGCCTGGACCTTGCCGACGATCTTGGCGATGCCGTCGACGAGATCGACGACGACACCGTCCTCGGCGATGACCACACGGTCCTTGGGGACCCCGGTCAGTGCGCCCAGCTCGGCGTTGGCCCGCAGATGGCGCCACTCGCCGTGGACCGGCATCAGATTGCGCGGCTTGCAGATGTTGTAGAAGTACAGCAACTCGCCGGCCGACGCGTGGCCGGAGACATGGACCTTGGCGTTGCCCTTGTGGACGACGTTCGCGCCCCAGCGCGTCAGACCGTTGATCACGCGGTAGACCGCGTTCTCGTTGCCCGGGATGAGCGACGACGCCAGGATCACAGTGTCGCCCTGGACGATACGGATCTGGTGGTCGCGGTTGGCCATCCGGGACAGGGCCGCCATCGGCTCGCCCTGGGATCCGGTGCAGACGAGGACGATCTCGTCGTCCGGCAGGTCGTCGAGTGTCTTCACATCGACGACGAGACCCTGCGGGACCCTGAGATAGCCCAGGTCGCGGGCGATCCCCATGTTGCGGACCATCGAGCGGCCGACGAAGGCGACCCGTCGCCCGTACTCGTGCGCGGCGTCCAGGATCTGCTGGATGCGGTGCACATGGCTGGCGAAGCTGGCCACGATGATGCGCCGCTGGGCGCTCGCGAAGACCGTCCGCAGCACGTTCGAGATATCGCGCTCGGGCGGTACGAAGCCCGGGACCTCGGCGTTCGTCGAGTCCGAGAGCAGCAGGTCGATGCCCTCCTCGCCGAGCCGCGCGAAGGCGGGCAGGTCGGTGAGGCGGCCGTCGAGCGGCAGCTGGTCCATCTTGAAGTCGCCCGTGTGCACGGCCATACCGGCGGGGGTGCGGATCGCCACGGCGAGGGCGTCGGGGATGGAGTGGTTGACCGAGACGAACTCGCAGTCGAAGGGGCCGATACGTTCGCGATGGCCCTCCTTGACCTCGAGGGTGTACGGGCGGATGCGGTGCTCCTGGAGCTTTGCCTCGATGAGCGCGAGGGTCAGCTTGGAGCCGATCAGCGGGATGTCGGGCTTCTCGCGGAGCAGGAACGGGACGCCACCGATGTGGTCCTCATGGCCGTGCGTGAGCACGATGCCGTCGATGTCGTCGAGACGGTCCCGAATGGTGGTGAAGTCCGGGAGGATCAAGTCGACTCCGGGCTGCTCCTCCTCGGGGAAGAGCACTCCGCAGTCGACGATCAACAGACGACCGCCGTACTCGAAAACAGTCATATTGCGGCCGATCTCGCCGAGACCGCCCAGGGGCGTGACGCGCAGGCCGCCCTGGGGCAGCTCCGGCGGAGCGCCGAGTTCAGGGTGCGGATGACTCAAAAGACTCTCCTCACCACGCACGCCACCTGCCCGTCAGGGGCACGTGGCGCGCGTGACATTCGTGCACTTGCAGTTGTGTCGGTATGTAGTTGTGTCGGTATGCAGTTGTGATGTCTGTGTCAGAGCTGTACCCCGCCCGCTGCGAGATCGCGCTTGAGCTGCTCGGTTTCCTCTGCCGAGAGCTCCACGAGGGGCAGCCGCAGCGGTCCGCCGGGCAGGCCCTGAAGGGCGAGCGCCGCCTTGGCCGTGATCACACCCTGGGTGCGGAACATCCCGGTGAAGACGGGCAGCAGCTTCTGGTGGATCTCGGTCGCCTTGGCGACATCACCGTTGAGGTGCGCGTCCAGCAGGGCACGCAGCTCGGGTGTGACGACATGGCCGACGACGGAGACGAAGCCGATGGCGCCGACGGAGAGCAGCGGAAGGTTCAGCATGTCGTCGCCGGAGTACCAGGCGAGTCCGGAGCGGGCGAGCGCCCAGCTGGCCCGGCCGAGGTCGCCCTTGGCGTCCTTGTTGGCGACGATCCGTGGATGGTCGGCCAGCCGGACGATCGTCTCGGTGTTGATCGGGACACCGCTGCGGCCGGGGATGTCGTAGAGCATGACCGGCAGGCCCGTGGCGTCGGCGATGGCGCTGAAGTGCCGGAACAGACCCTCCTGCGGAGGCTTGCTGTAGTACGGGGTGACGGCCAGCAGGCCGTGCGCCCCCGCCTTCTCGGCAGCGCGGGCCAGCTCGACGCTGTGCCGGGTGTCGTTGGTGCCGGCTCCGGCCACGACGTGGGCACGGTCACCGACGGCCTCCACCACGGCCCGGACCAGCCGGGCTTTCTCCGCGTCGCTGGTGGTCGGGGACTCGCCCGTGGTGCCGTTGACGACAATGCCGTCGTTACCGGCGTCCACCAGGTGGGCGGCGAGCCGCTGCGCGCCGTCGATGTCGAGTTCGCCGTCGTCTGAGAACGGCGTGACCATGGCGGTCAGGACCCGCCCGAAGGGGGTCTGCGGTGTGGAGGTCGGAGCCATGGGTCCCACGCTACTCGTAGCGGCCCTTCACGTGCTCCTTCGGGGGACCCGCGATGCGGATCCCGGCACTGCCTGCTCGGGGGTTCAAGCAGTGCCGGGTCCGTTTGTTCAGCCTAGATGAACTTCACGAAACGTCGCAATACGGACACCTCGCGCTCGGTCCGGAGGGCCGTGCTTACGGGGCGACCCGGCCGTTGGCGTTGAACGCCGCATGGGTGAGCGGCATCAGCCCGGCCCAGTGGGCCTCCATCCGCTCCCCCACCATCTCGATCTCCCGCTGCGGGAACGACGGGACGGCCGCCTGCTCGTGCTGGGTGCGCAGTCCGAGGAAGTGCATCAGCG
Source organism: Streptomyces sp. 8N706 (assembly GCF_052245415.1). Classification (NCBI taxonomy): domain Bacteria; kingdom Bacillati; phylum Actinomycetota; class Actinomycetes; order Kitasatosporales; family Streptomycetaceae; genus Streptomyces; species Streptomyces sp. 8N706. Next base: position 3,421 of record NZ_JBQQBW010000130.1, read on the forward strand.
AGCGGGCGTTGCAGGTGGCGTACATCGAGGAGAAAAGACCGACCGGCAGGACCGAACGGGCCACCTCGCGCGCGACGCCCGCCGCCAGCATCTCCTGGTACGCCTCATAGGCATGGCGGTACGCGTCCTCCATGACCCGGCCGGTGAGCTCCTGCTGCGCCTGGGTGCCCTCCACGAATTCGTACTTGCCCGGGCGGCCCTGCTGCACGAGCTTGCGCGCCTCCCCCGGCACGTAGAAGGCCGGCTGGAGCTCGCGGTAGCGGCCGGACTCCTCGTTGTACGACCAGCCGACCCGGTGCCGCATGAACTCGCGGAAGACGAAGATCGGGGCGCTGATGAAGAAGGTCATGGAATTGTGCTCGAACGGGCTGCCGTGCCGGTCGCGCATCAGGAAGTTGATCAGACCCTTGGAGCGCTCCGGGTCCTTCGACAACTCGTCGAGGGACTGCTCTCCGGCTGTCGAGACCCGGGCGGCCCACAGCACGTCCGAGTCCGCGGCGCTGTGCTTGACCAGCTCGACGGTCACATCGCTGCGGAAGCCGGGCTTGGCGCTCTCGGCGGGGGTGTCGCTCACTCGACGGGGTCCTTCCAGTCTCATCGCTCGGGCGGCGCCCAGCTTACGGCCCGGCACCGACAGGCCCGGGCCGTCGGCCGCCGGTCAGGCCCTTCCGCACCGGTCCGGGCCATGCCGCCGCGGGTACATGTCCCTCAGCCGTGGAGCCGCGCCCCTCAGCCCCCGGTTCACGGGTCCCGGCTACCGGTCAGGGCCCCTCGGCTCCACGGTCGGTGACCCGCGGCCACCGGGGCGGGCAGGACCTCGGCGAGCGGACCGGCGTCCGGTTGATGTTTTTCACAGAATCCGCCGGAAAGACGGCACCAAGTCGCCGCTTCGAACGTCTAACGGATGACAGCACTTCAGCCCCTTCGACAAGCCCAGGAGAGCCCTTCATGTTCCGCCGGCGAGAGCCTGTGCCGTTCGCCTTCATCGCCGAGGCCGACCGCTTCCGCAGCAACGTGGCACCGCCGCCCCGTCAGGGCCCCAGTCGGGCCGAGATCGCCAGTCGGACCCTGATCGGCCTGACGGCCGTCTGCGGGCTCGTCGGGGCGCTGCTCTTCGGCGTCCCCGCGCTGGATCCCGGGCAGCCCGGCACCGCGAAGGCACCGCAGTCGGAGGCCGCGGACGGCCGTTGAGCCGACTGCGGGCCCTGGGGTGGTCGCGGGCCGATCGCATCGATAACCTCACCGGGCACAGCCCATCGAGCGTGCATATGAGTGAGGACCCGTCGTGCCCCTGACCTTCCTGACGGCCGACCGCGTTTTCGACGAGGTCGCGGCCGATACCGCGCTCCCGTACGAGGACCGGGACCGCTGGCGTCGCCCGTACCGCCCCGGCCCCTGGCGGGTCGGGGCGGCGGCGCTTCTGCTGCTGCTCGCCTCGTATCTGCTCTTCGCCGCGATGATCGTGGCCTTCGCAGGCGCGCTGCCGGGAGCGGGCGGCTGTGTGGCCGGCGCGGCTGTGGTGATCGCTTTTGCCCTGCGGCTGGTGAGGGTGGGCGTCTGGGTGAGCGAGCGGGGACTACGGCGGGTCGGTCTCCTCACCACCGCGACACTGCCCTGGGCCGAGGTGTCGGGGGTGCGGACGGTGCAGCAGCCGGTGCAGTGGCTCGGGTTGCCACGGGCCGTTCAGGGCCAGGCCCTTCTGGTGATACCCACCGCGGGCGAACCGCTTCGTCCGCTGCTGACCGACCACAACGCCGACTTCTTCAGCCGTACGGAGGCCTTCGATCGGGCGGCGGACGCCATCGAGGGCTGGGCCGCCGAATACGGCGCATACCGCTGAGCCCGTCCGGCCGCCGAAGGCGCGCCGCCACCGCGTGAGGCCCTAAACGCGCGGAACGCGGGCCGAGGTCCGCCCGTTTCCCGGGGTGTGCAGGGCGATGGCGCGCTGCATGGCCTTGCGGGCACGGGGGGTGTCCCGTGCGTCGTGGTAGGCGACCGCGAGGCGGAACCATGCCCGCCAGTCCTCCGGCGACTCCTCCGCCTCGGCCCGCCGCTTGGCGAACACGGCGTCGGCGGAGTCCCGGTCGATCCGGCCGCTGGGCGTCCGTACCAGCTCGTCGACCGGCAGGCCGCCCTCGGCCTCCAGTTCGGCGGCCAGCCGGTTCGCGTGCGTCGCGAACCGCGTCGTCTGCCACAGGAACCAGGCACCGATCATCGGCAGCACCAGCACGGAGACCCCGAGAACGACGGTCACCGCGGTGCCTTCCCTGATGAGCAGCACACCACGGCTGCCGACCAGGACGAAGTAGACGACCAGGACGGCCGCGAGGGTGAAGTACGTGATCTTGGCGCGCACGGCCGCTCAGTCCAGGTCCAGGAAGTTCTCCAGGCCGAAGGTCAGCCCGGGGGTGGAGACGACGCGTCGCACGCCGAGCAGGATGCCCGGCATGAAGCAGCTGTGGTGCAGGGAGTCATGCCTCAGGGTCAGCGTCTCGCCGGTGTCGCCGAGGAGCACCTCCTGATGGGCCAGCAGACCGCGCAGCCGTACGGCGTGCACCGGCACCCCGTCCACGTCCGCGCCCCGCGCGCCCTCCAGTGCCGTGACCGTCGCGTCGGGCTGCGGTGCGCAGCCGGCCTCGCGGCGGGCCTCGGCGATCAGCTGGGCGGTACGGGTCGCGGTGCCGGACGGAGCGTCCGCCTTGTTCGGGTGGTGCAGCTCGACGACCTCGACGGACTCGAAGAAGCGCGCCGCCTGCTGGGCGAACCGCATGGTCAGCACGGCGCCGATGGAGAAGTTGGGTGCGATGAGCACTCCGGTCTCCGGGGACGCCTCGAGCCATCCACGCAGCTGGGTGAGGCGCTCATCGGTCCAGCCGGTGGTTCCCACCACAGCGTGGATGCCATGGCGGACGCAGAAGTCGAGGTTGCCCATCACCGAGCCGGGGTCGGTCAGCTCGACCGCGACCTGGGCGCCGGCCTCGACCAGTGTCTCCAGCTTGTCGCCCCGGCCCAGTCCGGCCACCAGCTCCATGTCCTCGGCGGCGTCCACGGCCCGTACGGCCTCGGAGCCGATGCGCCCGCGGGCGCCGATGACCGCTACGCGGAGCTTGCTGCTCATTGCGGGTGTCCTCACTTCCTGTGGTCCTGCTCGTCACGATGACCGCCCGGGGGCGGGAGCTGTGAACCTCCCGCCCGACCGGTGGCCGGGGCCCGGCGTCTGCTGTCCGCGACCGTCAGGCCACCGATTCGTGGAGCCGGGACGCCTGCTTGTCCTTCAGCGGGCCGATGACGGACAGCGACGGCCGCCGGCCCAGTACATCCCGGGCCACCTGCCGTACGTCGTCGGGGGTCACCGCCGCGATCCGCCGCAGCATCTCGTCGACCGACATCTGCTCGCCCCAGCACAGCTCGCTCTTGCCGATGCGGTTCATCAGCGCGCCCGTGTCCTCCAGGCCCAGGACCGTGGAACCGGACAGCTGGCCGACCGCCCGGCGCAGCTCGTCGTCGTCGAGGCCGTGCTCGGCAACCTGGTCGATCTCGTCGCGGCAGATCTTGAGCACATCGTGGACCTGGTTCGGGCGGCAGCCGGCGTAGACGCCGAAGAGGCCGCAGTCGGCGAAGCCCGAGGTGTAGGAGTACACCGAGTAGGCCAGACCGCGCTTCTCCCGGATCTCCTGGAAGAGGCGGGAGCTCATACCGCCGCCCAGCGCCGTGTTGAGCACGCCCAGGGCCCAGCGCCGGTCGTCCGTACGGGCGATGCCGGGCATGCCGAGGACGATGTGCGCCTGCTCGGTCTTGCGGCCCTGTACGTCGACGCGGCCGGCGGTGCGGATCGTACGGCCGCCGCCGCGCGGGCCGACGGGCACGGCGTCCTCGCTGCCGAGGGCTCCGGCGCGCTCGAAGGCCGAGCGCACCTGGCGGACGACCTTGGCGTGGTCGACATTGCCCGCGGCGGCGACGATCAGGTGGGTCGGGTCGTAGTGCTTCTTGAAGAAGCGGGCGATGCGGTCCCGGTCGAGGCCGTTGACGGTGTCGACGGTGCCGAGGACGGGCCGGCCGAGGGGGGTGTCGCCGAACATCGTGTGCGCGAACAGATCGTGCACGACGTCGCCCGGGTCGTCCTCCGTCATGGCGATCTCTTCGAGAATGACCCCGCGCTCCGCGTCGATGTCCTCGGGTTCGAGCAGCGAGTCGGTGAGCATGTCGCACACCACGTCGATGGCCAGCGGCAGGTCGGTGTCGAGTACGCGCGCGTAGTAGCACGTGTACTCCTTCGCCGTGAAGGCGTTCATCTCACCGCCGACGGCGTCGATCGCGGCGGAGATGTCGAGGGCGCTGCGCTTCTTGGTGCCCTTGAAGAGCAGATGCTCGAGGTAGTGGGTGGCGCCGCCCAGCGAGGGGGACTCGTCGCGGGAACCGACATGGGCCCAGATGCCGAACGTGGCGGACCGTACGGACGGCAGGGTCTCGGTGACGACGCGGAGGCCGCCGGGGAGGGTGGTCCGGCGGACCGTGCCGATGCCGTTCTCGCCCTTGAGGAGCGTTTGGGTACGGGCGACGGCCCGCCCCTCCGAAGAGGTGCGGGCCGTCGTCCTGCGCGTGCGCGGTGTCACTTGGCGGCGTCGTCCTTCGACTGGGCCTTGGCCTCGGCCGTGTCGTCGGCCTTTTCAGCGTCCTCGCCCTCGATCACCGGGTGCAGCGAGAGCTTGCCCCGCTGGTCGATCTCGGCGATCTCGACCTGGACCTTGGAGCCGACCGCGAGCACGTCCTCGACGTTCTCCACACGCTTGCCTCCGGCGAGCTTGCGGATCTGCGAGATGTGCAGCAGGCCGTCCTTGCCCGGGAGCAGGGAGACGAAGGCACCGAAGGTGGTGGTCTTCACGACCGTGCCCAGGTAGCGCTCGCCGACCTCGGGCATCGTCGGGTTGGCGATGCCGTTGATGGTGGCGCGGGCGGCCTCGGCGGCCGGGCCGTCGGCGGCACCGATGTAGATGGTGCCGTCGTCCTCGATGGTGATGTCGGCGCCGGTGTCCTCCTGGATCTGGTTGATCATCTTGCCCTTGGGGCCGATGACCTCGCCGATCTTGTCCACCGGGATCTTGATGGTGATGATCCGGGGGGCGTTGGGGGACATCTCGTCCGGGACGTCGATGGCCTCGTTCATCACATCGAGGATGTGCAGACGGGCGTCGCGGGCCTGCTTGAGGGCCGCGGCCAGCACGGACGCCGGGATGCCGTCCAGCTTGGTGTCCAGCTGCAGGGCGGTGACGAACTGCTTCGTGCCGGCGACCTTGAAGTCCATGTCGCCGAACGCGTCCTCGGCGCCCAGGATGTCGGTGAGCGCGACGTAGTGCGTCTCACCCTCGACCTGCTCGGAGATCAGGCCCATGGCGATACCGGCGACGGCGGCCTTGAGCGGCACACCGGCGTTCAGCAGCGACATGGTGGAGGCGCAGACCGAACCCATGGAGGTCGAGCCGTTGGAGCCGAGCGCCTCGGAGACCTGGCGGATCGCGTAGGGGAACTCCTCGCGCGTGGGCAGAACCGGCAGGATCGCCCGCTCGGCGAGGGCGCCGTGGCCGATTTCGCGGCGCTTGGGGGAGCCGACGCGGCCGGTCTCGCCGACGGAGTACGGCGGGAAGTTGTAGTTGTGCATGTAGCGTCGGCGCGTCTCCGGGGAGAGCGTGTCGAGCTGCTGCTCCATGCGGAGCATGTTCAGCGTGGTGACACCCAGGATCTGGGTCTCGCCGCGCTCGAACAGCGCCGAGCCGTGCACCCGCGGGATGGCCTCGACCTCGGCGGCCAGGGTACGGATGTCGGTGATGCCTCGGCCGTCGATCCGGACCTTGTCCTTGATGACGCGCTCGCGGACCAGCTTCTTGGTCAGCGCTCGGTACGCGGCCGAGATCTCCTTCTCACGCCCCTCGAACTGCGGCAGCAGCTTCTCGGCGGCGATGCCCTTCACCCGGTCGAGCTCGGCCTCGCGGCCCTGCTTGCCGGGGATGGTGAGGGCCTGCGCGAGCTCGTCGCGGATGGCCTGGTCGAGCGCCTCGAGGACGTCGTCCTGGTAGTCCAGGAAGATCGGGAACTCGGCGGTCGGCTTGGCGGCCTTGGCGGCGAGGTCGGACTGTGCCCGGCACAGCACCTTGATGAAGGGCTTGGCCGCCTCGAGACCGGCGGCGACGACCTCCTCGGTCGGCGCCTCGGCGCCGCCCTCGACGAGCGTGATCGTCTTGGTCGTGGCCTCGGCCTCGACCATCATGATCGCGACATCCCCGTCCTCGAGGACCCGGCCGGCGACGACCATGTCGAAGACGGCCTCCTCCAGCTCGGTGTGGGTCGGGAACGCCACCCACTGGCCGCGGATCAGCGCGACGCGGACGCCGCCGATCGGGCCCGAGAAGGGCAGGCCCGCCAGCTGTGTGGAGGCGGATGCGGCGTTGATCGCGACCACGTCGTACAGGTGGTCGGGGTTGAGCGCCATGATCGTCGCGACGACCTGGATCTCGTTGCGCAGGCCCTTCTTGAAGGACGGGCGCAGCGGGCGGTCGATCAGACGACAGGTGAGGACGGCGTCCTCGGAGGGGCGGCCCTCACGGCGGAAGAACGAGCCGGGGATGCGCCCGGCCGCGTACATCCGCTCCTCGACGTCGACCGTCAGCGGGAAGAAGTCGAGCTGGTCCTTGGGGTTCTTCGATGCGGACGTGGCCGACAGCACCATGGTGTCGTCGTCCAGGTAGGCCACGGCAGAGCCGGCGGCCTGACGGGCCAGGCGGCCCGTCTCGAAACGGATCGTGCGGGTGCCGAAGGAGCCGTTGTCGATGACGGCCTCGGCGTAGTGGGTCTCGTTCTCCACCAGGAAAATCTCCTCGTCTGCGTCCCACGTCCGTCCGACGGGGACGATAGCGGTGGAGCGCCTGGGCCGCTGGGCTCCGGACGGCCGGGCCGGTCTTCGATCGAAGCCTCCGGAATGGTTCGTTCCGGCGGCCACTACCGAGGACCGGCGCCTGCGGCGCCGAGGCTGCGGTGGAGGCGCTCCCCCTCGTGGTTCGATGTGCTGTTTGCGTTTTTGCGTTGTGCGACCAGACTACAAAGCTTCGGCCGTCGTCACGACGGCTGGAACAGCTGTTGCGCCCGGTTCGTGATGCCGTGCGCGGTGTGCGCACGGCGATGCCGCGGTGTACCTACGGCACTTCCTTTGCCAGTACATACGGCAAAGGGAGCGGCCCCCTGATGCGGGAACCGCTCCCTCCACGACGTCTTACTTGGCGCCCGCAGCACCGCGGCGGATGCCGAGGCGCTCGACCAGCGCACGGAAGCGCGTGATGTCCTTCTTCGCCAGGTACTGCAGCAGACGGCGGCGCTGGCCGACCAGCAGCAGCAGACCACGGCGGGAGTGGTGGTCGTGCTTGTGGGTCTTGAGGTGCTCGGTCAGGTCCGAGATACGGCGGGAGAGCAGCGCCACCTGGACCTCGGGGGTACCGGTGTCACCCTCCTTGGTGGCGAACTCGGCAATGATCTGCTTCTTCGTTGCGGCGTCGAGCGACACGCGGTACTCCTCTGATGCTTTTCAGCCGCCGAGTGCCCCTGGTCTGTCACACAGGGGAGCTTCCGTGACTCGGGAGGCGGGGGTCCGATGAGCGCTGCCCCCAGATGTTCCGGGAGCGCGTACACACACGGCCGTCAGCCAGGTTACCAGCCGCACACCCCTGGTACGGCCACGGTGACTGGCCGGCTAGCTGGTCATGCTCCGTACCGAGTCGTACACGTTCAGTACGGCCAGGCACAGCGGCACGAGAGACAGCAGCACCGCGCCGTCGAAGAGGTCGAGCATCCGGCCCCAGAACGGGGAGACGCCCGCGCGCGGGACGACCAGGCCGATGGCGACCAGGAGCGCGGCGCCCAGGCCGATGCTGCCGGAGAACCATACGGTGCGGATGTTGAGCGGTCCGCCGTTCCCGTCCTCGTAGAGCGACCTGAGTGCCTCGACCGGTGGCTCGAGCGCGATGCCCAGGACGAGCAGCAGGATGATGAGGATGCCCGCGATCAGCAGGCAGGCCACCTGCGAGGTGTAGTCGAAGAGCCGCGCGCGCAGCATCATGGTCACGCCCGCGGCGAGCGCCAGCAGCTGTGCCCAGCCGTTGTCGGAGAAGCCGAGGACGGCGCCGGCCGCGCCGACGGCGAGGGCCGAGCAGCCCGCGACCAGACCGAGCAGCAGTTCGTGGCCGCGGCGGGCCTGGGTGCCGATCCGTACGAAGTCGACGGACTCCTCCTCGGCCCGGTTCCGGCCGTCGTAGTCGCGGCCCTGGGCGATCTGGTCGGGCGAGCGGTAGCCGATGGGCAGCCGGGCGAACCGGGCGGACCAGCTCGGCAGCCAGGCCACGACGGCGATGCCGACGACCGCGGTGACGGCCGCGATCTCCCGCGGCGGTGCGTCGGTGAGGACGGCCGCGAAGGTGGCGAGCGTGCCGCAGCCCGCGAGGAAGGCCGCCGCGACGAAGGGGGAGTCGCCGCTCGGGAGCAGTGCGACCAGGAGCACGGAGGCGATGAGCACCACGACGCAGCCGGCGAGGAAGTGCAGCCGGCCGGGGCCCTCGCCCTTGTCCACCGGGAAGACTCCGCTGCCTGCCAGTAGCAGATGCGGAATCGAGGCGAGCCCGAGGGCGATGGAGGACCCGCGGTCGTCGTACACACGGGCACGCACGCCGGCGAACGCGACCAGGGCGATACCCACGACCCCTGCGATGATGCCCGGCAGCCGGTGCATATCGCGCTCCAGCGGGTTCGAGAACCACAGCGCGAAGGCCATCATCGTCAGCAGCAGCACACCGAAGGTCAGGCCGACGGCGTTCATCAACTCGTCGCTCCAGCGACGGCGGTCGCGCCGCACCGCGGAGGCGACGGCCTCGGACACGTCGTCGTAGACCGCCGACGGCAGCGACTCCGCGAAGGGGCGCAGCAGCAGCAGATCCCCGTCGAGAATGCGCTGCTCGGCGAGCGACCGGCCGGCGTCCAGCACCGTGCCGTCGCGGCGCACCAAGTGATAGCCGGTCGGGGCGCCTTCGGCCTGCGATTGGCCGGAGAGCTGCAGGATCTCCGGATAGATGTCGACAAGTGCGACGTCCTCGGGCAGCGCCACGTCGATCCGTGCGTCCGGCGCGGCGACTGTGACCCGGCAGAAGCCGGTCCCTGCGGTCGTGCTCACCTGGCGGTTCCCCCTCGTCCATGGTGGGTGGTTGCTGGCACGCCGACAGAAGTTGCTGGCGGCGGCGGTGCGTCAGCGTACCGCCCGTTCTCGCCGATGCACCCACCCGCCCCTGCGGTCTCCGTGGTCAGTAGGATCACCGGCCTGTGCCAACCGAGGAATTGGATTGGCCGGCGGGACCGTTCGACAACGGGGGCGGTCCGAACTGCGAGTTGCGTGAAGGACTGGTGCGCCGGTGAGCGTGGTCATCGTCAAGCGCCCGCCTCGGGCTCTGCCGCCCGAAGTTCCCAGTGAGGAGGTGATGCTCGAGTCTCCGCCGGAGTTGCCGCGGGAGGGAGACAACAACCTGCTGATGAACCTGATGCCCATGCTGGGTATGGGTTCCTCGGCGGCCATCTTCTTCATGCCCAACATGAACCCGATCATGAAGGTCATGGGCGGCGTGATGGCCGTGTCCACCGTGGCCATGATTGTCATGCAGATTGTGAAGGCCCGGCAGGGACCTGGCGGAGACCTTGTGCAGGAACGCCAGGACTATCTGAAGTACTTGGGGCAGAAGCGCCGCGAGGTGCGGCGTACCGCCCGCCGGCAGCGCGACGCCCAGTTCTTCATGCACCCCAACCCGGAGCAGCTGTGGTCGATCGTCGCCGAGGGCAAGCGGGTCTGGGAACGGCGCGCATCGGATGCGGACTTCGCCCAGGTCCGGGTCGGGCTCGGTCCGCAGCAGCTGGCGACCCCTCTGAAGGCGCCGGAGACCGCGCCGGTGGACGAGCTGGAGCCGCTCACCGCGGCGGCGATGAAGCAGTTCCTGACCTCGCACGGGACCATTGAGGACCTGCCGCTCGCGGTGTCCCTGCGCGCCTTCTACCACGTCACGGTCTCCGGCGACCCGGACACCGTCTACGGGACCGCGCGTGCGATCTTGGCGCAGCTCTGCACGCTCCAGTCGCCCGAGGACCTGCTGGTCGCTGTGGTGGCCGCGCCGGGTGCGCTGATCGAGTGGGAGTGGGTGAAGTGGCTGCCGCACGCGCAGGACTCCTCGGTCGACGGCGCCGGAACGCGCCGGCTGATCGTCGGAGACCTCGGTGAGATCGAGGAGTTCCTCGCCGATGAGCTGGACGGCCGCGGCCGCTTCAACCCCCAGGCGCCCCCGGTGGCGGACACCCCGCACGTGGTGATCGTGCTGGACGGCGGCGAGGTCCCCATGGACTCCGTGATCGCCGGAGCCGAGGGCCTGCAGGGCGTGACCATCCTCGAGGTGGTGCCGGGCGACCTGGACGACATGCGCGGCGGGCTCTCCCTCCAGGTGTCGCCGGGCAAGCTGGTACTGGAGTCGGCGAGCGGCGCGGTCTACACCGGGTCCTGCGACGTGCTCTCGAACTCCGAGGCGGAGGCGCTGGCACGCCAGCTCGCCCCGCTGCGGGCCGGCACCGCAGACGGCGACGAACCCCTGCTGGCCAACCTGGACTTCACCGACCTGATGGGCATCGGCGACGCCGGGTCGGTCGATGTGTCCCGTACCTGGCGGCCGCGTTCGCTGCACGAGCGTCTGCGGGTGCCGATCGGTGTCGACAAGGACGGCCAGCCGGTCATGCTGGACATCAAGGAGGCCTCGCAGGAGGGCATGGGCCCGCACGGCCTGTGTGTCGGCGCCACCGGTTCCGGTAAGTCCGAGGTGCTGCGCACCCTGGTGCTCGCGCTCGCGGTCACGCACTCCTCGGAGACACTCAACTTCATCCTCGCGGACTTCAAGGGCGGCGCCACCTTCACGGGTATGGCCGATATGCCGCATGTCGCGGCTGTCATCACCAACCTCGCCGACGACCTCACCATGGTCGACCGCATGCGCGACTCGATCACCGGTGAGCTGCAGCGGCGCCAGGAGCTGCTGCGCTCGGCGGGCAACTACGCCAACATCACGGACTACGAGAAGGCGCGTGCCGCGGGCGCGCCGCTGGATCCGCTGCCCTCGCTGGTGATGGTGCTCGACGAGTTCAGCGAGCTGCTGACCGCCAAGCCCGACTTCATCGACATGTTCATCCAGATCGGCCGGATCGGCCGTTCGATGGGTGTGCACATGCTGCTCGCCTCGCAGCGGCTGGAAGAGGGCAAGCTGCGCGGTCTGGACACCTTCCTCTCCTACCGGCTCGGTCTGCGTACCTTCTCGGCGGCGGAGTCCCGTACGGCCATCGGTGTGCCCGACGCCTACCACCTGCCGAACGTCCCGGGTTCCGGCATCCTCAAGTACGACACCGAGACGATGATCCAGTTCAAGGCCGCGTACGTCTCGGGGCCGTACCGCGCGGCCGGCGGCCGAGCCGGTGGCGGCGGAAGCCGTACGGACCGCCTGCCGGTGCCGTTCACCGCCGCGCCCGTCGAACGGCACATCATCGAGGAGCCGGAGTCCGAGCCGGAGACCCCGGAGCTGGACGACGCCCTCGCGGACACGGTGCTGGACGTCATCGTCCAGCGACTGCAGGGCCAGGGTCCGCCGGCGCACCAGGTGTGGCTGCCGCCGCTGGACGAGTCGCCGTCGGTCGACCGGCTGCTCCCGGCGCTCTCGGTCACTCCCGAACGCGGCGTGCACGCGGCGGAGTACACGGCGCTCGGCAAGCTCGCGGTGCCGGTCGCGATCGTGGACAAGCCGTTCGAGCAGCGTCGCGACGTGATGTATCTGGACTTCTCCGGCTCCGCGGGCCACGGCCTGGTGGTCGGTGGCCCGCAGTCCGGCAAGTCCACGGTCATGCGCAGCGCGATCGCCGCGTTCGCGCTGACCCACACCCCGTACGAAGTGCAGTTCTACTGCCTGGACTTCGGCGGCGGCGGCATGCTGGCCTTCGAGGGCCTGCCGCATGTGGGCGGGGTCGCGTCCCGGCTGGACGCCGAGAAGGTGCGCCGGACGGTCTCCGAGGTCGTCGGAATCCTCAATGAGCGCGAGGAGTTCTTCCGGGCCAACAGCATCGACTCCATGAACACCTATCGTCAGCGCCGTGCGGCCGGGCAGTACCCGGACCAGGCCTGGGGCGACGTGTTCCTGATCATCGACGGCTGGGGCACCTTCAAGACCGACTACGAGCAGATGGACCCGGTGATTCTCGACATCGCCGGCCGTGGCCTCGGCTTCGGCATCCACCTGATCATCGGTGCCGCCCGCTACACCGAGGTCCGTCCGGCGCTGCGCGACCAGCTGCTCAACCGTGTCGAGCTGCGCCTCGGCGACCCGATGGAGTCGGAGTTCGACCGCAAGCGGGCGGAGGCCGTGCCGCTCGGCAAGCCGGGCCGCGGTCTGTCCCCGGAGAAGCTCAACTACCTGGCCGCGCTGCCGCGTCTGGACGGCTCCAGCGACCCGGACACCCTCGGCGAGGGCATGGCCCATCTGGTCGCCACGGTCGCCGAGCACTGGTCGGGCCCGGTCGCTCCCCAGGTGCGGATGCTGCCGACGCTGCTGCCGGTCCACGAGCTGCCGAAGGGCAACGACTACCCGGAGCTCGGTGTCGCGTTCGGTGTCGACGAGACCACCCTGTCGCCGGCGTTCATCGACTTCGAGACCGACCCGCTGTTCGTCATCTACGGCGAGAGCGAGTCCGGGAAGTCGTCGGTGCTGAGGCTGCTCGCCAAGCAGATCTCGGAGCGCTACGAGCCGGGCAAGGCGCTGATGATCGTGGCGGACTACCGTCGCGCGCTGCTGGGTGAGCTCCCCGAGAGCCACCTGTACAAGTACTGCGCGGCGGGTCCGCAGCTGCAGGAGGTCCTCACCGGACTGGCGGGTTCGCTCAGCCGCCGTATGCCGGGCCCGGACGTCACGCCGGAGCAGCTCCGGAACCGGAGCTGGTACGACCTGCCGGACGCGTTCGTGCTCGTGGACGACTACGACCTGGTCGCGAGCGGCGCGAACCCGCTGCAGCCGCTGCTGGAATACCTGCCGTTCGCGCGGGACCTGGGGCTGCGCCTGATTCTGGCGCGGAGTTCGTCGGGTGCGTCGCGGTCGTCGTTCGAGCCGGTGATGCAGCGGACGAAGGAGCTGGGCGCGCAGGGCCTGGTCCTGTCCGGCGATCCGGCCGAAGGAGCGATCTTCGGCAACGTCAAGGCGATGAAGCTGACGCCGGGCCGGGGTCAGCTGATTACGCGGAAGCGCGGGGCTCAGCTGGTGCAGACGGCTTGGCTTCCGGCCAACCAGAGGTAGGCGATCGCGTACGCGTGAGCGACGCGTGAGCGACGCGTGAGCGACGCGTGAGCGACGCGTGAGCGACGCGTGAGCGACGCGTGAGCGACGCGTGAGCGACGCGTGAGCGACGCGTGAGCGACGCGTGAGCGACGCGTGAGCGACGCGT
>NZ_JBQQBW010000131.1:0-16784 GCF_052245415.1 Streptomyces sp. 8N706
CAGGCGGCACGGTCCGGAGGGACTACTTGGGCCGCACCGCGCCCCGGTGGGCCGGGGCAGCCCGCCGTCCGGGGGTTCAGCGCGGCCAGTACGTGCTGCGCCACGCCTTCGGGCCCGCCTGCGGCAGTGCGCGCCGGGGCACGTTGCGCTCCTTGTCGGCCCACTCGTCCAGCTCGTCCGGCGCCGCGGACGCGGACGAGGCCGCCACGGCGCGCGCTTGGACCACCGCCAGTGCGGCGGCCAGCTCCTCGGGAGTCGGGTTGCCCCGCAGAACCTTGAACATGAGCGCAGCCTCCTTACAGGGGGATGTTGCCGTGCTTCTTCGGCGGCAGGGACTCGCGCTTGTTGCGCAGCGTACGCAGCCCGCGCACGATGTGGCGGCGGGTCTCCGACGGCATGATCACCGCATCCACGTAGCCGCGCTCGGCGGCGACGTACGGGTTGAGCAGCGTGTCCTCGTACTCCGCGATGAGGCGCGCCCGCACCTCCTCGGCCTGCTCCGGCGTCTCCGCCGCCGCGATCGTGCGGCGGTGCAGGATGTTGACCGCGCCCTGCGCGCCCATCACCGCGATCTGCGCGGTCGGCCAGGCCAGGTTGAGGTCCGCGCCGAGGTGCTTGGAGCCCATGACGTCGTACGCGCCGCCGAAGGCCTTGCGGGTGATGACCGTGATGAGCGGCACGGTCGCCTCCGCGTAGGCGTAGATCAGCTTGGCGCCGCGGCGGATGATGCCGTTGTACTCCTGGTCGGTGCCGGGCAGGAAGCCCGGGACGTCCACGAAGGTCAGCACCGGCACGTTGAAGGCGTCGCAGGTGCGGACGAAGCGCGCGGCCTTCTCGGACGCGTCGATGTCCAGGCAGCCGGCGAACTGCATCGGCTGGTTGGCGACGATGCCCACCGGGTGGCCCTCGACCCGGCCGAAGCCGGTCACGATGTTCGGCGCGAACAGCGCCTGCGTCTCGAGGAATTCATTGTCGTCGAGGACGTGTTCGACGAGCCGGGTCATGTCGTACGGCTGGTTCGCCGAGTCCGGGATCACCGTGTCCAGCTCGCGGTCCTCGTCCGAGGTCTCGAGGTCCGCCTCCTCCGCGAAGGCCGGGGGCTCGCTGAGGTTGTTGGAGGGGAGGTAGGAGAGAAGCGCCTTGATGTACTCGATGGCGTCCTTCTCGTCCCCCGCCATGTGGTGCGCGACGCCGGAGGTGGAGTTGTGCGTCCGGGCGCCGCCCAGCTCCTCGAAGCCGACGTCCTCGCCGGTGACCGTCTTGATGACGTCCGGGCCGGTGATGAACATGTGCGAGGTCTTGTCGACCATGACCGTGAAGTCGGTGATCGCGGGGGAGTAGACCGCGCCGCCGGCGCAGGGCCCGACGATCAGGCTGATCTGCGGAATCACTCCGGAGGCATGGGTGTTGCGGCGGAAGATCTCGCCGTAGAGGCCCAGGGCGCTGACACCCTCCTGGATGCGGGCGCCGCCGGAGTCGTTGATGCCGATGACCGGACAGCCGTTCTTCAGCGCGAAGTCCATCACCTTGACGATCTTCTCGCCGAACACCTCGCCCAGCGCACCGCCGAAGACGGTGAAGTCCTGGGAGAACACGGCCACCGGACGGCCGTCGACCGTGCCGTAGCCCGTGACGACCCCGTCGCCGTACGGACGGTTGTTCTCCAGGCCGAAGTTGGTCGAGCGGTGCCGGGCGAACTCGTCCAGCTCCACGAACGACCCCTCGTCGAGGAGGAGGTCGACGCGCTCACGGGCGGTCAGCTTGCCCTTCGCGTGCTGCTTCTCGACCGCGCGCTGCGAGCCGGCGTGCGTCGCCTCGCCGATGCGCCGCTGGAGATCCGCGATCTTCCCTGCGGTCGTGTGGCTGCTTGGATTGTTCTGAGCGGCGATTTCCGGCTCGGACATCGGGATGCGGCTCCTGCTCGTCCTCGGATTGGGCTACCTGGGCTACGTGGGGGCTACCGACTCGTAGCGTATCGGCGACACTGCGCTATGGCAGTGCGGTGTTGGCCACACCTCAGGCCCTTCGCGGACAGGCCGTGAACTGGTACGGGCCCTACGCTGACCGTATGACGCCGAAGCCGCCAGTCCCACCCGAGCAGCCTGGCTCCCCGCAGCCCGACCGTCCCCGGGACCGCTGGTCCGATCTCGAGCGCCCGCCGCTGAACGCCGCGTCGTTGCGCCGCGCCCTGGTCCGCCCCGGCGGGCTCTGGACCACCTTGGACGTGGTCGAGGCGACCGGGTCCACCAACAGCGATCTGGCGGAGCGCGCACGGGCGGGAGAGGCCGAGGAGGGCACGGTACTGGTCGCCGAGGAGCAGACCGCCGGGCGCGGGCGGCTCGACCGGCACTGGTCGGCACCGGCGCGCTCCGGACTCTTCTTCTCCGTCTACCTGCGGCCCGGCGCGGGAGACGCGCGGGTGCCGGTCGAGCGGTGGGGGTGGCTGCCGCTGCTCGCCGGGGTCGCGACGGCGACGGCGCTGTCCCGGGCCGCGGGCGTCGATACGGCGCTGAAGTGGCCCAACGATCTGCTGGTGCAGGTCAGGGGCGAGGAGCGCAAGGCCGGCGGGATTCTCGCGGAGCGGATCGGCGCGGCCGCCTCAGGCGCCTCAGACGTCTCCGGGGACTCCGATGTCTCCGAGGGAGGCATTGTGATCGGGATCGGGCTCAATGTGACGCTGCACGAGGACGAGCTGCCGGTGCCCGGCGCGGGGTCGCTCGCGCTGGCCGGAGCGGCGTCGGTGGACCGCGATCCGCTGCTGCGCGCCGTACTGCGGTCGCTGGAGCAGTGGTACGAGGACTGGCGGGCGGCCGGCGGCGACCCGGGGGCCAGCCGGTTGCAGGAGGCGTACGCGGCGGGCTGCGCGACGCTCGGCCGGACCGTACGCGCCGAGCTGCCGGGTGGCCGGGACATCGTGGGCGAGGCCGTCGCGGTCGACGGTGACGGCCGGCTCGTGCTCGCCACGGACGAGGGCGTGCAGCAGCCGGTCGGCGCCGGGGACATCGTCCATCTCCGCGCCGCGACACAAGAGTGAGCTAGGGCACACCTGCCGTATCGTGGGGCTCCGGACCAGGCAGATGCCTGGCGGGACCAGGCGGAGCGGCGAGAAGTGATCGGAAGGGCTGTGCGCAGGGATCGGGCAGGGGGCGGGCGGTGACCGTGGACGACCCGGGCGCGCCGGGGCGCGAACACGAGCACCCCGGACCACAGGCGCCCCCCGGCCCCCCGGAGCCCGACCGCGCGGACGCCGGGGCGGACGGCGGCGGGACGGCCGGAGCCGGGGCGGACCGGGCCGTGGCCGACGGCGCCGGGGCGGAGGATGCCCGGACGGATCGAGCCGCGACCGGCACGGCTGGGGCCGGCGGCGGAGCGGGGAACGGCACGGCCACCGAGGGCGCCGGGGCCGGCAGCACGGCCACCGACGGTGACGAAGCCCCGGAAGAGGGAGACCCGCTCGCCCTCCGGCTCGAACAGCTGATCCTCGGCGCGGAACGGCGTTACACCCCGTTCCAGGCCGCGCGCAGTGCCGGTGTCTCGATGGAACTCGCCTCCCGCTTCTGGCGGGCGATGGGGTTCGCGGACATCGGCCAGGCCAAAGCCCTGACGGAGGCGGACGTGCTGGCGCTGCGGCGGCTGGCCGGTCTGGTCGAGGCGGGCCTGCTCAGCGAGCCGCTGGCCGTCCAGGTCGCGCGGTCCACCGGGCAGACGACGGCGCGGCTCGCGGAGTGGCAGATCGACTCCTTCCTGGAAGGGCTCACGGAACCACCGGAGCCGGGGATGACCCGCACCGAGGTCACCTATCCGCTGATCGAACTGCTGCTGCCGGAGCTGGAGGAGTTTCTGGTGTACGTCTGGCGGCGGCAGCTGGCCGCCGCCACGGGGCGGGTCGTGCAGGCGCAGGACGACGAGGAGATGGTCGACCGGCGGTTGACGGTCGGCTTCGCCGATCTCGTGGGGTTCACCCGGCTGACGCGGCGGCTGGAGGAGGAGGAACTCGGCGAGCTGGTCGAGGCGTTCGAGACCACGGCGGCGGATCTGGTCGCCGCCCACGGAGGCCGGCTGATCAAGACGCTCGGCGACGAGGTGCTGTTCGCCGCCGACGACGCGGGAGTCGCCGGTGAGATCGGACTGCGGCTCATCGAGACGATGAGTCATGACGAGACGATGCCGGAGCTGCGGGTCGGGATGGCTCTCGGGACGGTGACGACGCGGATGGGCGACGTCTTCGGGACCACGGTCAATCTGGCGAGCCGGCTGACGTCGATAGCGCCCAAGGACGCGGTGCTCGTGGACGGGGCGCTCGCGGAGGAGCTGATGCGGTCCGGGGACGCCCCGGAGTCGGAGGCGGAGGCCGCGGCGGCGGAGAAGGAGGGCGAGGGTCCCGAGACTCCGTACCGCTTCGCGCTCCAGCCGATGTGGCAGCGGCCGGTCCGCGGGCTCGGCGTGGTCGAACCCTGGCTGCTGACCCGCAGACCCCAGCCGCCCCGCCCCGACGGTGAGCGCGCCTGACGGCGGACGACGCCTGCGGCGGTGAGCGGGCCTCTGCGGGTGCCCAGTGGTGCCGTTGGTGTCGGCGGTGCCGACGGTGATGTTCGCTGACGGCGGGCGCGCGCCGGTGCGATGATGCCTCGCGTCAGGTTCACGGTCGTTAACCGGGAGGGCGCATGGGCGAGCAGCGTTTCGGGGAGTGGGTCGTCGTACGGCGGCATGACGGGCATGTGGCGGAGCTGGTGCTCGACCGTGTCAAGGCCATGAACGCCGTCTCCACGGAGATGGCCCGGTGCCTCACGGAGGCGTGTGACGCGCTCACCCGCAACCGTTCCGTACGGGTCGTCGTGGTGACCTCCACCCATGCGCGGGCGTTCTGTGTCGGAGCCGACCTCAAGGAGCGCAACTCCCTGACGGACGCCGAGCTGGTGCGCCAGCGCCCGTACACCCGGGCCGCCTACACCGGCGTGCTGGAGCTTCCGATGCCCACCATCGCGGCCGTGCACGGCTTCGCGCTGGGCGGTGGTTTCGAGATCGCCCTGTCCTGCGATCTGATCGTTGCGGACCGTACGGCCGTGGTCGGCCTGCCGGAGGTGTCCGTCGGAGTGATCCCGGGCGGCGGCGGGACGCAGTTGCTGCCGCGGCGGGTGGGCGCCGCCCGTGCGGCGGAACTCGTCTTCACCGCACGGCGCCTGGAGGCGGAGGAGGCGCGGGAGCTGGGCCTCGTCGACCGGCTCGTCGAGGCGGGCGAGGACCGTACGGAGGCGCTGGCGCTGGCCGGGCGGATCGCCGGGAACTCCCCGGTCGGGCTGCGGGCCGCCAAACGCGCCCTGCGGCTGGGGCACGGGCTGGACCTGAAGGCCGGGCTGGAGGTCGAGGACGCGGCCTGGCGGAGCGTTGCGTTCTCCGGCGACCGCGCGGAGGGCGTCGCCGCCTTCAACGAGAAGCGCACACCGGACTGGCCCGGCGAATAATCTGCTTCTTCCCTCGAACGGGGCGAATCGCGCCAAATGTTCCTACGCTGGAGTGCGCTGGGGTGCAAGGTGTGCACGCAGTTACGGAACGTGAGGGTGCGGTGTCGGACGACGGCAGCGGGGGCGATGCGCGGCTGCGGGCCGTCGTGGGCCTGGCCCAGGCGATGGCCGCGACACAGACGCCGCCCGAGTCGGTGCGGGCCGCCGCGGTGGGTGCCTGCCGCGCGCTGGGCGGGTCCTTCGCGGCGATCTCCGTCTGGGAGCGGGAGCTCGGCCGGCTCCGGGTCCTGGTGAACGTCGGTGAGCTGGCGAAGGGCGAGGAGGAGTTCCCCGAGGACGAGTCCTATCCGGTGCACGAGTTTCCGGAGATCGCGGAGTTCCTGCACGAGCAGTGGGCAGGGGGCGGCGAGCCGAACGCCTGGGTGGAGATCGCCGACGGCCCCGAGGCGAACCGTATGCCCGGCTCGTACTGCCACCGGCGCGTGGCGGCCCTGCGGCGGCGTGGGCGGGGGTGCTGCGTCGTCGCGCCGATCGTGCTGCACGGACGGGCCTGGGGCGAGCTGTATGTGGCGCGACGGGTGGGGGAGCCCGTGTTCGAGCGGGACGACGCCGACTTCGCCACGGTGCTGGCCTCGGTCACCGCGGCGGGAATCGCGCAGACCGAGCGGCTGGAGGAAGCGCGCCGTCTGGCCTTCACCGATCCGCTGACCGGACTCGCCAACCGCCGGCTGGTGGATCTGCGGCTGGACGAGGCGGTGGAGCGCCACCATGCCGACGGCACCGTCGTGAGCCTGGTCGTCTGCGACCTCAACGGCCTCAAGCGGGTCAACGACTCGCTCGGCCACGCTGTGGGGGACCGGCTCCTGGAACGGTTCGGCTCGGTGCTCTCACTGTGCGGCGCGATGCTGCCGGGCGCTCTGGTGGCGCGGCTGGGAGGCGATGAGTTCTGTCTGCTGGCGGTGGGGCCGCCCGCCGACGACGTGGTCCGCGCGGCCGACGAACTGTGCCGCCGGGCGACCGGCCTGGAGCTGGGGGAGGGCGTCGCCTGCGGGGTCGCCTCGACGGGCGAGCGTATCGGGCCGGTGGGCTCCGCGCGCCGTCTCTTCCGTCTGGCGGACGCGGCCCAGTACCGGGCGAAGGCGGCCCGTTCCGGGAAGCCGGTCGTCGCGGGCCGTGAGGGACCCGACGACCCGGTCCTGCGGCTGGCGGAGTCGCCCCCGGAGCGCGGCCCCGAACGCCGCCGCTTCCGCCGCGACTGACGTGCGCCCCGCCCGGTGTGACCCGCCGCCCGGGGGGCCGACTTGTGGGCCCTGGGTGGGCCCGGCCCGCGGGCCCAGGGCGCGTCCGACGGCTCTCCGCGGGCTCGCGACGCTCCCCCGGACTCCGTCCGGGTGGGGGGCCCTCCGGCCGGAGGCTGGGGGAGTGCCCCCAGGCACGGCAGCCGCCCGGCCTTCGGCCGGGACCGCCATGCTGGATCGCCCGGGGCCTTGCGATGCTCCCCAGCCTCGGTGCCTCCGGCCGATGGCTGGTGTTGTGGCCCCGCACCGGATGACGCTTCGCTGATCCACGCCGAGCGGTCGGACACGCACTGGTCCCGTCCGCGACCGACGGCTCGGCCTTCCTGGACAGGACCGGCTCCCGACCCCGCCGCTGCTGCCGCGAGCTGCGTCCGCCCCCGGGCCCCGGCTGCCGCCGTGAGCGGGTGCCCTCCGGAGGGCGGCTCGGGCCCCCGGTGGTCGGCTCCAGCGGGCCGGAGCCAGGCTCGCTTGCTCGTTCCGGGGGACGGGTCCCGGGCCACGGGGCTGCCCAGGCCCCGTCGGCGCGGCTCCGGCGACCGCGGTCCCGCCCAGTGGTGCGCCCCGCGGCGCCCGCGCGAGCCGACGGGTGGAACCCCTGG
Organism: Streptomyces sp. 8N706; assembly: GCF_052245415.1. Lineage (NCBI taxonomy): Bacteria > Bacillati > Actinomycetota > Actinomycetes > Kitasatosporales > Streptomycetaceae > Streptomyces > Streptomyces sp. 8N706. The sequence continues at coordinate 7,360 of NZ_JBQQBW010000131.1, forward strand.
TGACATCCAGGGATTCAGTCTCTAGGGTGCCTGAATATGGATATGCACACTGTGGTGGTGGGGACGTCCGGAACGAGCGCGGAGGACGTCATCGCTGTGGCCCGGGGCGAGGCCAGGGTCGAGCTCTCCGGCGACACGCTGGCGGCGCTCGCGGCCTCCCGTGAGGTCATTGACGCGCTCGCCGCCAAGCCGGAGCCGGTCTACGGGGTCTCCACCGGGTTCGGCGCGCTGGCCGTACGCCACATCAGCCCCGAGCTTCGCGCACAGCTCCAGCGCAACATCGTCCGCTCGCACGCCGCCGGAATGGGACCGAGCGTGGAGCGCGAGGTCGTGCGCGCCCTGATGTTCCTGCGCCTGAAGACGGTCTGCTCGGGCCGTACGGGCGTCCGTCCGCTGGTCGCCCGGACCATCGCCGACGTCCTGAACGCGGGCATCACCCCCGTCGTCCACGAGTACGGTTCGCTGGGATGCTCGGGCGACCTCGCGCCGCTCTCGCACTGCGCCCTGACCCTCATGGGCGAGGGTGACGCCGAGGGCCCCGACGGGGTCGTACGGCCCTCCCACGAGTTGCTCGACGCCCACGGCATCGAGCCCGTGGTGCTCCGCGAGAAGGAGGGCCTCGCGCTCCTGAACGGCACCGACGGGATGCTGGGCATGCTGGTGATGGCCTGCGCGGACCTGGCGCGGCTCTTCACCGCCGCCGACATCACCGCCGCGCTCACCCTGGAGGCCCTGCTCGGCACGGAGAAGGTCCTCGCGCCCGACCTGCACGCGATCCGCCCGCACCCCGGCCAGGCGGCCAGCGCCGCCAACATGCTGAAGGTGCTCTCCGGTTCGGGCCTCACCGGGCACCACCAGGACGACGCGCCGCGCGTCCAGGACGCGTACTCGGTCCGCTGCGCTCCGCAGGTCGCAGGAGCCGGCCGCGACACTCTCGCCCACGCACGGCTGGTCGCCGACCGCGAGCTCGCGTCGGCCGTGGACAACCCCGTCGTCCTGCCCGACGGCCGGGTGGAGTCCAACGGCAACTTCCATGGCGCGCCGGTCGCGTACGTCCTCGACTTCCTGGCGGTGGCGGCGGCCGATCTGGGCTCCATCGCCGAGCGGCGTACGGACCGGCTGCTCGACAGGAACCGCTCCCACGGGCTGCCGCCCTTTCTGGCCGGTGACCCCGGGGTGGACTCGGGCCTGATGATCGCCCAGTACACGCAGGCTGCCCTGGTCAGCGAGATGAAGCGGCTGGCCGTGCCCGCCTCGGTGGACTCCATCCCGTCCTCGGCGATGCAGGAGGACCATGTCTCCATGGGCTGGTCCGCGGCCCGCAAACTCCGTACCGCCGTGGACAACCTCGCCCGGGTCATCGCCGTCGAGCTGGTGGCGGCGACGCGCGCGATCGAACTGCGTGACGGTCTGACGCCGGCCCCGGCCACCCGGGCGGTCCTGACGGCCGTGCGCGAGGCGGGAGTCGAGGGTCCGGGGGGCGACCGCTTCCTCTCGCCCGACCTCGCGGCCGCGGACGCGTTCGTACGCTCCGGAAGGCTGGCCCACGCGGTGGAGTCGGTAACGGGCCCGCTCGCCTGAGCCCCCCCGCCGCTCCGACGGCTCCCACGGCTCCACACCCACCGGCCAGGCCCGGTCCCGCTCAGCCTCCGGGCGGCGGGGCCGGGGTGCGGTCGGGCGGTGCCGGAGCGCGGTGGAGTGGTGTCAGAGCGCTGTCGGGCGGGAGCGGCGCGCGGCGACGGAGACGAGGGCCGCGCCGAGGCCGAGGAACAGGGTGCCGCCCACCAGATACGGTGTCGTGTCCACGCTGCCGGTGTCCGCGAGCGAGAGGTCCTGGGACCGGGGGTCCGGGGTGCCCGCCTGGGGCCTGGTCTGGGTGCGGGGTGTCGGTCCGGTGTCCTCGACGGTCGCGTTCGCGGAGGGAACGAACCACAGCGCGAACAGCAGTGAACCCGCGGCGGTGGCGGTCAGCAGCGGGCGGCGTGCGGACACGTAACGGACCCCCTTGTAGCGCTGGAGAATTGGCCGTCCCGGGAGATGTTAGTGACAGGGGCGGGTCGTGGGAAAGTCTCGGATCGCGGGCCGCATACGCTCGGCTCATGAGCACTGCTGACACATCACGATTTGTACGACTTCGGGTGGAGCTCGTGCTGGAGGTCACCGACACGGGTGAACTCACCACCGCCGCCATGGATCACATCCAGAGTGAGGAATTCCTCCCCGACGTGGAGCGCGATCACGCCCGGACCGCCGTCTCGGGAGACGAGGCGGAGGCCATGGCCTATCTGATCGACCCGTTCAACCTGGTCAACGACATCCCCGGAACCGAGCTCGCACAGGCGTCCTGGAGCTGCGAGAAGATCGACTACGACCCGGAGTCCGAGGAATGGGCCCTCGACGAGGAGGACGAGGGCTTCGACGTCGGCGGCTGGATCGGTGAGGATGGGGACCGCCCGGACGGGGAAGGCGGTGCCGGGAGGGCGTGACCCCGCGGCACGGAAGGCCCTGGGTGGCGCCCAGTGCGGCCCGGACCTCGGCGGCGTACGTGGTGTTCCCCACAAATTTCTCTCTTGGGGGAACCGGACGAATAGGGATAGGTGTTTTACCAGGGGCCCGGGACTCGTGCGCCCACGGCTCGGTTCGGGGACTCAGGGGAACAATGACGATGGAGAAGCGTGTGATGACGGACGGTAAGCGGCGCAAGGGCCTGGTGGCCCTTGCCACGCTGCTCAGCGGTGTGCTGGCGCTCACGGCGTGTAGCAGTGACGGCGGCGACGGCGAGGGCGGCAGCACCGACAACCGTGCGAAGTCGCAGGCTCAGGTGGATCAGCAGGCCGCCAAGGACGCCTCGGACGCCCGAATAACGATCACCCCCGAGGACGGCGCCGACAACGCCGGCATCAACAGTGACGTCAAGGTCAAGGTCGCCGGTGGCACGTTGACCAAGGTGACGATGACCGCCGTCGAGACCGGCACCGAGGTGCCCGGCAGCCTGTCGTCCGACGGCACGTCCTGGAAGCCCGACGGCCAGCTGGAGCGCTCCACCAAGTACAAGATCTCCGCTGAGGCGGAGGACTCCAAGGGCCGCTCCGCCAACGAGAACTCCACCCTCACCACGGTCTCGCCCGCCAACAGCTTCATCGGCAACTTCACCCCCGAGGACGGCTCGAAGGTCGGCGTCGGCATGCCGGTGTCGATCAACTTCGACAAGGCGATCACCAACAAGAAGGACGTCGAGTCCGCCATCAAGGTCACCTCGTCCAGCGGCCAGAAGGCCGTGGGGCACTGGTTCAACGGCAACCGCCTGGACTTCCGTCCGGAGGACTACTGGCAGGCCGGCTCCACGGTCACCCTCGAGCTCGGTCTGGACGGCGTCGAGGGATCCCCGGGGGTGCAGGGCGTCCAGAAGAAGACGGTCACCTTCCAGATCGGCCGCAACCAGGTCAGCACGGTCGACGCCAAGACGAAGCAGATGACCGTCACCCAGGACGGCAAGAAGATCAGGACCATCCCGATCTCCTCCGGCAGCCCCGAGAACCCGACCTACAACGGCCAGATGGTGATCTCCGAGAAGTTCAAGGAGACCCGGATGGACGGCTCGACCGTCGGCTTCAAGAAGAAGGACGGCAAGGGCGAGTACGACATCAAGGACGTCCCCCACGCGATGCGGCTGTCCACCTCGGGCACCTTCATCCACGGGAACTACTGGGGTGCTGACTCGATCTTCGGCAAGGTCAACACCAGCCACGGCTGCGTGGGCCTCAACGACGTCAAGGGCGCGGACGACCCCAAGCAGCCCGGTGCCTGGTTCTACGACAACTCGCTCATCGGCGACGTCGTGGTCGTCAAGAACTCCCCGGACAAGACCATCACTCCCGACAACGGCCTCAATGGCTGGAACATGGAGTGGAGCGAGTGGGTCGCCGGGAGCGCGCTCGGCGCCTGACCCCGGCCCGTAGGCGCTGAAGTCCCTGCCTTCCATACATTCAGGCATTCCGCGTGACGGCGGCGGACCGCACCTCATGGGTGCGCGTTCCGTCGCCGTCGTTCTCCTATGGGCTACGGCGGGTTCCTCCGGGGCGCTGCGGTCCCTCAGCCGAGGGCGACCAGCCGCTCCCGCAGTTCGACGAATTCGCTCTCCGGCAGCGCCGCCGCGGCAGCCCGGTCGAACGCCTCCTCCGTCAGCCGTTCCGCCCGCTGCCACCGCTCCGTCAGGTCCGGGATCTTCTCCGCCCGCGCCACGAGGGCATCGGCCTCCTCCTCCGGCCAGGCCGTACGCAGCAGCCGGGCACGCCCGCCGCCCGGGTCCGCCACGACCGCATCGGTGACCCCGATGCCGCTCGCCCGCAACGCGGCGAAATGGAGCCCTCCACGGAGCTCGCGCAGCAGCATGAGCGCGTGTGCGAGGGCGGCCGGGCCGTCGGTGTCGTACGGGCGGTCGGCGGCCCGCCAGCCGGCGAACAGCGGCAGCGCGCTGCCGTCCGCGGCGTCCACGACCCGGTGGGCGAGCCGTGCCGTACGGACGGCTTCGGGGGTGCCCGTCAGATGGTTCCGGCCCCAGTCCCAGCAACTCCGGGAGTACGCCTCGAGGGCCTGCGCGGGTGTGACCTCCGCGCTGTTCTCCCAGGTGTAGTCGATGACCCAGGCCGGGAAGATGCCGAGGACCTGTGTGACGAGACGGGGCGGCGGGTCGCCGAGCACGGCCGCCCGGCCGCGGAAGTACAGCAGGCGGTCGGCGAGGCCCAACTCCGCGCCCCGGGCGTTGAGTTCGGGCGAGGTCATGAACCAACCGCCGAGCTGCACGACCGCGCTGTACGTGTCCGCTGCGAATGTCATATGCGGAACGTACTGCGCTCCGCGCGGGCGGAGGGCGGTTTCGCGGCAGGTGGGGGTGGCGCCTCCGGTCCGCGGCGCCGACGGCGGCACGGGCCGCGGCCCTCGCCCGGTGCGGGGCCCCGGCTGTCGTGCGCCTGCCCATCCCCGCTGCTGCTCCCGGCCTCCGGCGCCGCTGTTGCCGCTGTCGGCAGCCGGGGGTCCCCTCCCCGTACCCGTCCACCCGTAGGCGTACCCGGCCGTGCCGCCGGAGCCGTTCTCCGGAGACGTCAGAGGCCGAGCAGCGAGGGGTCGGAGGCGAAGACGCGGAAGCTTTCGCGGGGGTCGGGGAGCAGCTTGCGCGCCCGGAGATCCATCAGCCCGCCGACGCTGTGCAGCTCCGCCACCAGCTCGCCGTCGCGGTGGAAGGTCTGCTCGACCCGGAACGTCTTCCCCTCGCCCCACACGAACGCACAGGTCACCTCCACCTCTTCCCCCGCGCGCAGCTCGCGGTGGAAGCGGATCGTGCTCTCGAGGTTCACCGGTCCGATGCCCTTCTCGATCAGCTCGCTCTGCCGCATCCCGGCGGCCTGGACGAGGGACCAGCGGGCGTGCTCGGCGTACTGCGTGTACACGCTGGTGTTGAGGTGTCCCTGCGAATCCGTCTCATAGCCCCGGACGGTGATCCGTACGGTGAACGGCTGCGTCATCTCGTTCCTTCCCGAAGGTCCTGCCGGCAAGCCCTGCCGACCGGTGAGCCCAGGAGGCTCCACGAGCGTCCCGGACGGCGCGTCCGCGTGTCCGTATCTCAACGTCTGCCGGAGTCATGGGGGTTGGCCGCGTCCTCGCTTCTGGCGCTCATCCTCGTGCAGACGCGGTCTCCGCACACAGGACGCACCTCACACCGCTGAGCCCGGCGGCGGGGTCCCGTGCGTGAGCCGCTGACGGCTCACGCCACGTCCGGCAGGTGACAGACGGCCTCGACGTTGTTGCCGTCGGGGTCACGTACGAAGGCACCGAAGTACGTCTCGTGGTACTCGGGCCACATCCGTGGCGCGTGCAGTTCCTCGGCGCCTGCCGCGAGCGCGGCGGCATGGAAGGCGGCGACGGCGACGCGATCGGCGGCGGTGAACGCCACATGCACCTCACGGGCCTCGCCGCCGCTTCCCCTGGCTCCCTCGCTCAGCGGCCCCAGCCAGAACTCGGGCCGTGTCGCGCCGTAGCCGATCACCTCGCCGAACTCCAGCAGCCGCCTGCTGCCGAGCGGTTCGAGCACGGCGTCGTAGAAGGCCGCGCTGGTTCGGACATCCCTGACCTGGAGTGAGACATGGTCGATCACGACGACCAGCCTGCCATCAAGCCGTCGAACCCGCCCGGGTATAGCGGACATAGAACGTCACGGCGGCCATGGAGACGCCGAGGGTCAGCCCGACCAGCGAAGCCTCCAGTGCGGTCTGCCCGCTCACGCTCAGCATGTAGCCCAACGCACCGCCGAAGATCGCTCCGTATGCCGCCGACCGCGTCTCCCGCGACATACGGTGCTGCGTCACTCCGATGGCGAAGCAGAGCGCCGCGCACGCCGCCCCGCCCACGAGGGAGGCCACGATGATACGGGTGTTGGACGCCCCGTTGTTGCTCTCCAGGAAGGCCACATAGAGGCCGAAGGCGATGCCCAGCATGAGGGGAACGCCCAAGGACGTGCCCGCGTGATGGTGCACCGGCATGGGAGTGGTCGACATGACGGGACTCCTCTCTCACCCTCACGACCAGAGCACACCCGCAGGCCGTGGGCGGCAACTCGGTCGGCCGGAATCCCCGTACGTCCGGTCGCAGTCGGTAGCGGGGCCTCGCGCAGGGTGACCGGGGGTCTCACATCCCCGTGGGCACGGAGGCCGCTCCCGGAGCGTTCAGAGACGGCTCCGGGGCCCTCGCCGCCCGAGCCGTCGCTGCCGGTGTCGCTCGCCGAGCGCCGTCAGCCCGTAGATCCCGCCGAGCGCGGCGCCGAAACAGGCACCCGTGACCGAGTTCTCCGGAGCGTGATCGAGGAGGGCGGCGGAAGTGAAGATCACCATGAGCGGCGTACCGACGCCCAGCCCCACGCCCAGGGGGTGGCGCGCGATGAACAACTGGAAACGCGTCGGCTGCTCCTGGCCGCCGACCACACGGCCGACCGTCCAGGACTCGCGAGCCGGCTCACGGTCAGTGCCTGTCATGGTCAGGCGAGCCTAGTCCGTGCCGGTCCGGCGTCAAGGGTGACGACCGGGTGCTCCCGCTCACCGGCCGTCGCCGGCACCGGCCACCGGAATGCGCAGGCTGCGGCCTGTACGGGTGTGCCTGCCGCCCGTACAGGCCGCGCCGCACGGGCCGAAGTGGTACCCGGTCATCACCCTCCCGCCCGCGCAGCCTGCCGCTGGAGCACGGCCCCGAGCGCCGGTCCACGCCGCCTGTTCCACAGCCGCATGGCTTCGGTATCCGCGGCCAGCGCGGTCCGAGCGGCCTCCAGAAGCGAGCGTTCCGCGGAGTTGACGGCCAGCGCGCCACTGCTGATCGCTTGCAGCGCGATGTCGAGGTCCTCCTCATCCACGTCCTGAGTGGCCCACTGCTCGGCCGTCGCCTGAGCCGATTCAACGGCCTTCTGCATTTCCTGACGGAACTCCGATGCGGCAGCAGCCACCGGTTCGGGGCCTTCCAGCTGAACAGCTGTGTACGCCGGGCGCAGGGCACGGCTCTTGGCTGCGGCCTTTTCGGAGAGATCGCCCAGATTCCCGGTTTCGTTCGCCAACGCGGACTGGAACGCGAGCATGGCTTGCCGGGCATCCTCACCGGCGGTCAAGAATGATGTGTAGGCGGCACGCTGCTGAGCCTGGTGCTCTTTATGGTGGGCCGCAAAGAGTTCCAGCGTCTTCAGCCGGTAGTTCAGATAGCCGGTGAGCAGCGAGCCGCATAGGGTGCCCAGCAGACCGGAGAGAGCGGCGATCAACGCAGTCGTCATCGCCGCAGTTTGGCGTGGGGCCCGGACCGTGAGAGGGCCCTTGACCGGACCGTGATCTCTGACGGTGGCGAGGACCTCTGACGGTGGCGAGGACGGAGCCAACCGTTCCCCGGGCGCCCGGCACTCTCTCGCAAGGGCGGTGGCTGCCGACTCCCGGCACGGCGGCTCCGCCCTGTGAGCCTTCCGAACGACCACGCCTCCCGTAAGGGGTGGGAATGGGTCGGCTTTCCCGCGTATCCCTCGGTTCGTCGTCGCCCCGACGGAGGGGGTGGTTATGCAAGGACGCCCTCGGCAGGTCGGCCCCTGGCCCGGCCGGGACCATCCTCAGCTGCCGCGAGGGCCTCGGTCCCCGTGTGACCGGGGTCCGAGGCGCATGCAGGTGTGGGATCAGCTCCCGCAGACGCACCCGGCGGCGGCCTTTGCCTCGGCCGGTGTCCGGGCGGGGTCGGTGGCCTGTTCGTCGGGGGTACAGCAGGCGGTGGTGCCACAGCAAGCGTCCGGGGCGGCTTCGGCGTTCTTGGCGAGGGTGTCGGCGTCGGCCTTCACGACGTAGACCTCCCAGGGCTCCTTGCCGGGGCCGGTCACCCAGACCTTGTCCTGCAGTGCGTAGCAGCAGGAGGTGTCGTTCTCCTCGAAGGTCGCCATCCCCGCCTGCTGGAGACGGTCGGCGGCCTCGGTGACCTGGTCGGTGGTGGCGACCTCGACGCCGAGGTGGTCCAGGCGGGTCTCTACGAGGGCATGGTCTTCCAGGAGGACGAGCTTGAGCGGGGGCTCGGCGATGGCGAAGTTCGCGTAGCCGGGGCGACGCTTGGCCGGTGCGGTGCCGAACAGCTTGGAGTAGAAGGCGATCGAACCTTCCAGGTCGTTGACGCGCAGAGCGAGCTGAACACGGGACATGGCGGTCTCCCTGATCCGGTCCTGTATCGACGCTTGTCGATACAGTCGACCTTGGCACCGGATTAGATACCTGTCAACATAGACGCATGTCGAAATCAGAGATGCCGGTTCTGGGGCAGGACGATCGGACGGTGTGCTGCTCGCCGATGGTCCGCGAGCCGGTGGGGGAAGAGGCCGCCGTCGATCTTGCCCGGATGTTCAAGGCCCTCGCGGACCCGGTGCGGCTGAGGCTGCTGTCCCTGATCGCCTCCCACGAGGGAGGCGAGGCGTGCGTCTGCGACCTCGTGGGCCCGTTCGACGTCTCCCAGCCGACGATCTCCCACCACCTGAAGGTGCTGCGCGAGGCCGGGCTGGTCGGCTCCGAGCGGCACGGGACCTGGGTCTACTACTGGGTGCTGCCCGTGGCCCTCGCCCGGCTCTCCTCGCTCCTCGAGAGCCCGGCAGGAGGGGCGGTCCCGGCCGCCGCGGTGGCCTCAGCAGGAGCGGCGGTCCATGACGGAGCGGCGGTCCGGGGCGGTGCTGCGGTCCATGACGGAGCGGCGGTCCATGACGGAGCGGCGGTCCATGACGGAGCGGCGGTCCGGGGCGGAGCTGCGGCCCAGGGCGGAGCGGCGGTCCAGGCCGCCGCGGTGACCCCGGCGGGGGCCTCCCGATGACGGCGCCCGCCCTGGGGCGCAGGGTGGCCGTCGGATGCGTGGGAACGGCCGCCTGGTAACGGTCGTGG
>NZ_JBQQBW010000132.1:0-16776 GCF_052245415.1 Streptomyces sp. 8N706
AGCCCGCACCGTCGGTCACCGACACCCCCGGCGGCGCGGAGGTCGCGGGCACGACCTGCGTCGCGTGCCGTATGGGCCTGATCGACAGGGACGGCTACTGCGAGAACTGCGGCCATGCCCAGCCCCGTAAGCGGGACCACATGGAGCAGGCGCTCGACTGCGTCGCGGCGGTCAGCGACCGGGGGCTGCGGCACCACCGCAACGAGGACGCCTTCTCGGTCTCCACGACGGCCCTGCCGGACGGCTGCCCCGCGGTCGTCGCCGTCGTCTGCGACGGAGTCTCCTCGGCGACCCGGCCCGACGAGGCCTCCCAGGCGGCTTCGGAGGCCGCGAGCGCGTCGCTGCTGGCGGCCCTGCCGCAGGGCACGCACCCGCAGCAGGCCATGCACGAGGCGATCCTCTCCGCCGCCCAGGCCGTCAACTCCCTGGCGGAGGCCGTGGAGCCGGATCAGGAGCGCGACGCGCACCGGCACCAGAACGCCCCGGCCTGCACCATCGTCAGCGCGGTCGTGTCCGCCGGCATCCTCACGGTCGGCTGGATCGGCGACAGCCGGGCGTACTGGGTCCCGGACGACCGTACGGCCCTGCCCTCCCGGCTGACCGAGGACGACTCCTGGGCCGCGCAGATGGTGGCCACGGGTCTGATGTCGGAGGCGGAGGCCTACGCCGACTCCCGGGCTCACGCGATCACGGGCTGGCTCGGCGCGGACGCGTACGAGATCGAGCCGCACACCGCGTCGTTCAAGCCGGACCGGTCCGGTGTCGTCGTGGTCTGTACCGACGGGCTGTGGAACTACGCGGAGGCCGCGGAGGACATGGCCCTGGCCGTGCCGACGGACGCCCGGTCCCGGCCCTTGCACAGCGCGCAGACCCTGGTGGGTTACGCGCTGGACGGCGGGGGCCACGACAACGTAACAGTGGCCGTGGTGCCGTTCCACGCTCCCGTCACGGGGGCAGGATCGGCCTGAGGCTCATCGCCGCCCGAGCCCGCAGCGGTGAGTATCGACCGAACCCGAGCACCGGTCGAAACCGAGCCACCGATCGAGACCGAGCAACGGCCGACCGAGCCCGGAGCAGCGGAGCACAGAGCAACCGAGCACCGAGCACCGCGAACTGAGCACGAAGCACTGAGCACTGAGCACGTGCTCGCACGGGGGGAAGCGTCGTCCGGATTCCGCCCGCCCCATGGGTCCATGTCCGGATGGAGGGTCGAGGAGCGGATCAGATGACAGCCTTCCCCCAGTCGAACGTGCCGCGGTTCTCCGTCGAGGTGTACCAGAACGAGTACCTCCCCGAGGGCGGACGCGAGGTCCACGCCGTCGTCACCGTCACCGCCACCACAAACGGCGGCGCCACCACGGACGGCGGCGCAGGGGCAGGCACGGCACCGGGCCCGCGCGCGTACACCCGGGCCGCGGGCCCCGATGCGGCCGTCGTGATCATGGTCGACTGCTCGGGCTCCATGGAGTACCCACCGACCAAGATGCGCAACGCACGCGACGCGACCGCGGCCGCGATCGACACCCTGCGCGACGGCGTCGCCTTCGCTGTGGTCGGCGGCACCCATGTGGCCCGCGAGATCTACCCCGGCGGGGGCGGGCTGGCGACCGCCGACGCGGCCACGCGGGAGCAGGCCAAGCAAGCGCTGCGCACGCTGAGCGCGGGTGGCGGGACGGCCATCGGCACCTGGCTGCGGCTCGCCGGCCGGCTGCTCTCGGGCGCGGATGTCTCCATACGCCACGGCATCCTGCTGACCGACGGGCGCAACGAACACGAGTCGCCCGAGGAGTTGCAGGCGTCGCTCGCGGCGTGTGCGGGCCGGTTCACCTGTGACGCACGGGGAGTGGGCACCGACTGGGAGGTCCGGGAGGTCACCGGCATCGCCTCCGCGCTGCTGGGCACGGCCGACATCGTGGCCGATCCGGCAGGACTGTCCGCGGACTTCGCCCGGATGATGGAGACGGCGATGGGCAAGGAGGTCGCGGACGTGGCGCTGCGGCTGTGGACGCCGGTCGGCGCGGAGATCGCGTTTGTGAAACAGATGGCGCCGACGGTCGAGGAGCTGACCGGTCGGCGCGGTGACTCCGGGCCGCGGACCGGCGACTACCCGACCGGTTCGTGGGGCGACGAATCCCGCGACTACCACGTGTGCATACGGGTGCCCGCGGCCGGTGTGGGCCAGGAGATGCTGGCCGCGCGGGTCTCGCTGGTCCTCCCGGAGCCGGAAGGCGGGATTCCTGTAGCCCTGTCCCATGGGCTCGTACGGGCCGTGTGGACCGATGACACGGCCGCCTCGACCTCCATCAATCCGCAGGTCGCGCACTATACGGGCCAGGCGGAACTGGCTCGGACCATCCAGGAGGGGCTGGATGCGCGCAAGTCGGGTGACCGGGACGGAGCGACGGCGAAGCTGGGCAGGGCCGTACAGCTCGCGAGCGTCTCGGGGAATGAGGCGACGGCGAGACTCCTGGCGAAGGTGGTGGACGTCGTCGATGCGCCGACAGGTACTGTGCGACTGAAAGTGAAGGTCACGGAAGCGGACGAGATGACGCTCGAGACGCGCTCCACGAAGACGGTTCGCGTCAAGAAGTGACGAAGAACGGTCCGGAGGGGCCGAGGTGAGAGGGGGAAGCACCGACATGCCGACTTGCCCGAACGGACACCAGTCGGGTTCCGACGACTGGTGCGAGGTCTGCGGACACCGCATGGCCGGTGCCGGGGCTCCCGCCGGTGCCGTCCCACCGCCACCGCCACCCCCACCCTCACCCCCGCCGGCGCCCGGCGGCCCGCTCTCCCCGGGCAGTCCCGGCGGTTACGGGTACCCGAACCAGAACCCGAACCGGCCTCCGGGGCTGTACGACCCGAACGCCACCGCGCAGGCGGAGCTCTGCCCGCAGTGCCGGACCCCGCGCGAGGCTCAGGCGCCGTTCTGCGAGGAGTGCCGTTACAACTTCCTGACGCACTCGCCCACCGCGTACACACCGCCTCCGCCGCAGCAGTTGGGCGGACCGCTGCCGCCCGGTTTCCAGCAGCAGCCGTCGCAGGGGCCGCCGCCTCAGGGACCGCCGCCGCCTCCTCCGCCACCTGTGCCTCAGGGATATCAGAGCGCTCAGGGGCCCCCGCCCGGGTACGACTACCAGAGCTCGCGCCCCTCCCAGATGAACCGCCCGGCCGAACCGCTGGTGCCGCAGCAGCCACACCAACCACACCAACCGCAGCAGCCGCAGCAGCAGGCTCCGCACGGGGTGCCGCAGCAGGCCCCGTACCAGCAGGCACCGCCGCCCGCCCAGAGTTTCCGGTCCGACGGCGACTGGACGCTGCCGCCGCCGGCGCAGGCCCCGAGCGCACCGCCGGCTCCGGACTTCGGCGCCGGAGCACAGCAACAGCAACAGCAACAGCCGTACGGCGCCCCGGCCCCGGCCCCGGCCGCCCAACCGGCAGGCTGGGTCGCGGTGGTGGCACCGGACCGCGAGTACTTCCTGGCCATGATGGGGCGAAGCGGACCGGAGGCCTCCGGTCTGAACCTCCCCGCCTACTCGCCCGAGCAGCAACTCCCGCTCAACGGTCACCAGATCACCATCGGGCGCCGCCGGAACAGCACGGGCGAGTCCCCCGACATCGATCTGTCCCGCCCGCCGGAGGACCCGGGGGTCTCGCACCAACACGCGTTGCTCGTCCGGCAGCCGGACGGCAGTTGGTCGGTGGTCGACCAGGACTCCACGAACGGCACCACCCTCAACGGCGGTGAGGAGCCGATCCAGCCCTTCGTCCCGATTCCCCTTCAGGACGGCGACCGCGTCCATGTCGGCGCCTGGACCACCATCACCCTTCGCCGGGGCTGAGGGGCACGTCCGTTCCGGCGCTGCCCAGCGGCCAGGTACGGGGGCCGTCCGGGCTGTCCAGCCAGGCCCATTGGCGGTCGCCGCGGACCGTGACACCGAAACGCTCCCGCCCGGGCCGGTGCGCGCTCTGCCAGAGGTCGTACGCCGCCCGGGGCTCCACGCTGCCCGCGGTCAGGGTGAGCATGAACTGGAACAGCTCGTGCCGTAGAGCGCCCTGCGGCAGCAGGCCGGTATCCGGGGGCTCGGGGACGGGACCGCCCCGGAGCGGGACGAAGTAGGCGGCGGTGTGCAGGAACCGGCCCTCCGCATGGTCCGGCCCGAGGACGCGCAGCGAGATCAGGCCGGTGGCGAGTGGGGCCAGGATGAGGCCGCCCGGCCGGCAGTGCGCGACCCAGGCGGGAGGTACGGCCGCCAGGGAACAGGTCGCGAGAATACGGTCATAGGGGGCGCGGGCGGGACAACCGCCCGCCCCGTCGGCGGTGACGACCGCCGGGCGGTACCCGGCGGCGGCGAGATGGCTGCGGGCGGACTCGGTGATCTCCGGGTCGAGGTCCACCGTCGTCACCCGCTCCTCACCGAGCCGGTGCGAGAGCAGCGCGGCGTTGTAGCCGGTGCCCGCGCCGATCTCCAGGACCTCGTCACCGTCGTGCACGTCGAGGGCGTCCAGCATCCGCGCCATCAGCGACGGCTGGCTGCTGGACGAGATGAGCGCGCCGTCCCGTACGCGGGTGGCCAGCGGGGTGTCGGCGTACGCCCCGGACAGCCAGCGGTCACGGACGCGGGGGTCGGGATCGTCGCACCACACCCGCTCGTAGCCCGCTCCGGTACCCGTGTAGTAGTACGGCACGAACAGATGGCGCGGCACCTCCTCGAAGGCCGCCCGCCACGCGGGATCACCGAGCCCGCCGTCCGCGACGATCGCCCGGACGAGCGCCGCCCGCGCCGCCGCCGCCGTGTCCGTACGCGGTCCCGGCCGATCGGTCTCCGAGTCCGTACGGTCCTCGCCACCCATGACACCACTGTGCTGCGCACGGACCCGCGAGGCGACACCGCGGGCGGCCGGATGCTCGGCGGGGCCACCGGATTCCACCGCGTGTGTCCCGTAATGACGTGTTTGCGCTGTGTGTATGCCGTCCGCGGGGGTCCTACGACTCCGGTTCTCGGCCGTGGCGTCTGAGAGCATAGGGGGCGTGAATGAGATTCCGCGCGGCACTCTGCAGGAGCAGACCTTCTACGAGCGGGTCGGTGGTGAGCCGACCTTCCGACGGCTGGTGCACCGCTTCTACCAAGGAGTCGCCGAGGACCCGCTGCTGCGGCCGATGTACCCGGAGGAGGATCTGGGACCGGCCGAGGAGCGGCTCACGCTCTTCCTCATCCAGTACTGGGGCGGGCCACGCACCTACAGCGACAACCGCGGCCACCCGCGGCTGCGGATGCGGCACGCTCCGTTCACGGTGAACCAGGCCGCGCACGACGCCTGGCTGCGGCATATGCGCGACGCGGTCGACGAGCTGGAGCTCGCCCCGGAGCACGAGGCGGAGCTGTGGAAGTACCTCACGTACGCGGCCGCTTCCATGGTCAACAGCGACGGATGAGCGCTCCCGATCCGACGGCTCCCGATCCGACGACGCTCGATCCGACGCCTCTCGATCCGGCCGACGAGGCCTTCGCCCGCGATCCCTTCCCCTACTACGCCACGCTGCGCTCTCGGGGACCCGCGGCGCGCGTCGCGCTGGCCAACGGGACGTACGCCTGGCTGGTCACCGGATACGAGCAGACCCGGGCGGTGCTGGCCGACCCTCGTTTCTCCAACGTGCCACCACGGGCCGCGGGCCGCCCCAAGCCGGACTCCCCCGCCCAGCGCGCCAGAGCCTGCCTCGCCCGTCACATGCTCAACTCCGACGCCCCCGACCACACCCGCCTGCGACGACTGACCGCCGCGGCCTTCACCCCACGGCGGGTCGACGCGCTGCGGCCGCGGATCGAGGAACTGACGGCCGGACTCGTACGGGACCTGGCGGCGCGGCTGCGCCGGGACGGGTCCACGGACCTGGTCGACGTCTTCGCGTTCCCGCTGCCGGTCCTGGTGATCGGCGAGGTTCTCGGCGTGCCGGAGGAGGACCGGGCGGATCTACGGGAGTGGACCTATCGGGTGGGCTCCCCCGCCGACGCCCTCGCGCAGGGCGAGGTCGACGAGGCGTGGACCCGGCTGCACACCTACTTTTCGTCGCTGATCGCGGAGAAGCGCCGGGCACCGGGCGAGGACCTGTTCAGCGTGCTGGTGCACGACTCCTCGGAGGGCGGCGGACTCGATGACGGCGAGCTGCTCGCGATGGCCTTCCTGCTGCTCTTCGCGGGCTACGAGACCACCATGAATCTGCTCGCCTCGGCGTCCCTGCTGCTGCTCAGCCATCCGGACGAGCTGGCGGCGGCCCGACGGGAGCCGGACCGCTGGACCGCTGTCGTCGAGGAGGCGCTCCGGCACGCGAGCCCGCTCGAAGGCACGACCTGGCGGCGTACGACCGAGGCAGTCGACCTGGGAGACGGGGCGCTGATACCGGCCGGTGCCTCCGTCCTCGCCGTGCTCGCCGCCGCCAACCGCGACCCCGCCCTCTTCCCCGACCCGGACGCTTTCCGGCCGGGGCGCTACACCGCCGGTGGTGGCGGAGCTCCGGCAGGATCATGCCCCGCCTCCTCCGGCCGGCGTGGCGGGACATCGACGGAGGTGTCGGGCCCGGCCTCCGACCGGACCGGATCGCGTGCCGCGCCGCACGCGGCCTTCGGGCACGGACCGCACTTCTGCGTGGGATCCCGGCTGGCCCGGCTGGAGGCGACCGTCGCCCTGCCGCTCCTCTTCGACACCCTGCCGGGGCTGCGCCTGGCAGCCGATCCCTCTGAACTCCCCTACCGGCCCGGTCTGTTGGTGCGCGGCCCCCGCCGCCTGCCGGTCACGACCGCCCCAGGTCTCTGACCACAGCAGCGACCTTCACCTCGTGCACCGGCAGGCCCGGTACGGCGACCGGCCGGGACCGGGCGCCGTCGCGGCCGGCGATGAACCCGCACTCGACGCGGTGGCGCCGGCTGCCCGCGTCCACCGAGGCTGCGGGCGGGCGGCGCGGCGCTGCCGCTCTCGGGAACCGCCGAGCCTGAGCGGGCCGCGCGGCGGGGCTCGGCTCCGGTGCGTCGGACCCGCCGGATGAGGCCGTGGCCGACCAGCGACGGCCGTGGCCATGGCCGACCGGCGAACGAACTCGCCCCCGGAGCGCGGGGAAAGCCTTCCCAGCCACGTACGGGCGCGCGTTCCCGGCCTCCGGCGTCAACGCACCACTCCGGGGCGGCGGTTGACGGGGCTCTCAGGCCTCAGACAGGCATGACGCCGAGCCCCTGCAGACCCGCCCGCCGCACCGCGATCGAACCGTACGGGGTGCGCAGCCGCAGCCAGCCGCCCGTGGCGAGCAACGCCGGCTCTGTGGCGGGCGGTGCCGGCTCCGTGGCGGGCGGTGCCGCCGCGAGGACTGTCGTCGCACCGTTGCCGCGGGGGCCGGGCACTCCCGTGGCCCGGGGGGTGGTGACGGCGGCCGGCAGCGGCCGCAGGAAGCCCAGCGACTGCGCGGCGTGCACGGCACGCAGCGGGAGCTCGGTCTCGCCCAGCGTGCGGGACCAGATCTCGCGGCCGATCCGGTCGAGCTCGGAGCGGGTGCGCCTGCCCTCCGGAAGGGACTCCGTCCGCGCCCGGAACTCGGTGACGGCCGCGGCGACCGCCCCCCGTACCGCCTCCGCCGCGGGCAGGCCCTCGACCCGCTGCCAGCCGCCGCGCGGCGGCAGCAGACCGGCCCACGGCGGACCCGTGACCGGTTCGGGAACGGTGACGGCGGGACCGCCGCCGGTGGAGCCCGCCGGGGACTCCGTGGGGACCTTCCGGGACCCCACGGGGCCCGGCCGGAAGGCGTCCGACGCCCCGGACGACTGTTCCCGGATCCCCCCGGGGGACGCCCCTGCCGGGGCCCTCTCGGACACCGGCGCACCGCCCGGGTCCGTCCCTCCGGATGCCCCGGCCTCCGCCGTCGGTCCGGTGACGGCGGCGAGCCCGGCGTCGATCGCGTCGGCCAGCTGCCCCGCCGAGACGGTCACGTCCAGCGCGGCGGGCTCGCCCACGGACGGCGTCTGCGCCCGGCCCCCCGCGTGTCCGCGCGGGGCGGGCCGCTCGGCGAGCCGGGCCGTACGAATGGCCAGCACCTCGAAGGAGGCGGGCCGGCCGAAGACCGCCAGCACGCCCCCCGGCTCCGCCGGAGCGCCCCCGGCGCCCGCCTGCAGACGTACCACCGCACGGCGGTCGTAGTGGATCAGCCGTGCCAGGAACGCGGCGAGGTCCGCCGCCTCCCCTGCATCGGCCAGGCGCAGCGCCGTCATACGGCGACGGCCTTCTCCGCGCTGTCGTCCATGTACGTCTCGAGAACGGCACGCTCCTCGTCGGTGATCCGTCGCGGGCGGCCCTTGTCGAGGTCGTACGGCACGACCATCGTCGAGGCGCGGACGTAGATCTGGTCGGCGTCCTTGACCTCGTACGCGACGGTCAGCGACGCCGCGCTGATCTTCGTCACCCGGGTTTCGATGGTGACCGGCTCATGCCGGTGGACCAGCGGACGCAGGTAGTCGATCTCGTGCCGCGCCACGACCGATCCGCCACTGAACGACGGACTGCCGTCCCCCGGCGCCAGCCGGAACATGAAGTCGATCCGCGCCTCCTCCAGGTAGCGGACGAAGACCGCGTTGTTGACATGGCCGAAGGCGTCCATGTCCGACCAGCGCAGGGGACAGGAGAAAATATGCCGCACACTCAGCCCCGGGTCAGCTTCTTGTACGTGGCGCGGTGCGGACGGGCCGCGTCCGGGCCCAGCCGCTCGACCTTGTTCTTCTCGTACGACTCGAAGTTGCCCTCGAACCAGAACCACTTGGACTCGCCCTCGTAGGCGAGGATGTGGGTGGCGACACGGTCGAGGAACCACCGGTCGTGGGAGACCACCACGGCGCAGCCGGGAAACTCCAGCAGCGCGTTCTCCAGCGAGGACAGGGTCTCGACGTCGAGGTCGTTGGTCGGCTCGTCGAGGAGCAGCAGGTTGCCGCCCTGCTTGAGGGTGAGCGCCAGGTTGAGGCGGTTGCGCTCACCGCCGGAGAGCACCCCGGCGGGCTTCTGCTGGTCCGGGCCCTTGAAGCCGAACGCGGAGACATAGGCCCGCGAGGGCATCTCGACCTGGCCGACGTTGATGTAGTCCAGCTCGTCGGAGACGACGGCCCACAGCGTCTTCTTGGGGTCGATGTTGGCGCGGCCCTGGTCGACGTAGGAGATCTTGACGGTGTCGCCGACCTTGATGGATCCGGAGTCCGGGGTCTCCAGGCCCTGGATCATCTTGAACAGGGTCGTCTTGCCGGCGCCGTTCGGGCCGATCACGCCGACGATGCCGTTGCGCGGCAGGGTGAAGGAGAGGTCGTCGATGAGGACCTTCTCACCGAACGCCTTGGAGAGGTTCTCGATCTCGACCACGACGTTTCCCAGGCGCGGGCCCGGCGGGATCTGGATCTCCTCGAAGTCCAGCTTCCGGGTCTTCTCGGCCTCGGCGGCCATCTCCTCGTAGCGGGTGAGACGCGCCTTGGACTTCGCCTGGCGGCCCTTGGCGTTGGAGCGGACCCAGTCCAGCTCCTCCTTCAGACGCTTGGCGCGCTTGGCGTCCTTCTGGCCTTCGACCTTGAGGCGGGTGGCCTTCTTGTCGAGATACGTGGAGTAGTTGCCCTCGTACGGGTGGGCACGGCCGCGGTCGAGCTCGAGGATCCACTCGGCGACGTTGTCGAGGAAGTACCGGTCGTGGGTGACGGCGACGACGGTGCCCGCGTACTTGGCGAGGTGCTGCTCCAGCCACTGGACGGACTCGGCGTCCAGGTGGTTGGTGGGCTCATCGAGAAGCAGCAGGTCAGGGGCCTGGAGCAGCAGCTTGCAGAGCGCGACACGGCGGCGCTCACCACCGGAGAGGTTGGTGACGGGCCAGTCGCCGGGCGGGCAGCCGAGGGCGTCCATGGCCTGCTCGAGCTGGGTGTCGAGGTCCCAGGCGTTGCTGTGGTCGAGGGCTTCCTGGAGCTTGCCCATCTCCGCGAGCAGGTCGTCGGAGTAGTCCGTGGCCATCTGCTCGGCGATCTCGTTGAACCGCTTGAGCTTGGCCATGGTGTCGGCCGCGCCGTCCTGGACGTTCTCCAGGACGGTCTTGGACTCGTCCAGCGGCGGCTCCTGAAGGAGCATGCCGACGGAGTAGCCGGGCGAGAGGAAGGCGTCGCCGTTCGACGGCTGCTCGAGCCCTGCCATGATCTTCAGCACGGTGGACTTACCGGCGCCGTTCGGGCCGACCACACCGATCTTCGCGCCGGGCAGGAAGTTCAGCGTCACGTCGTCGAGGATCACCTTGTCGCCGTGCGCCTTACGCGCCTTGCGCATGGTGTAGATGAACTCAGCCAAGAGAAACCGTCCGGCAATCGATGAGTGGGCAGATACACCCCATCTTGCCGCACGAGCCGCGCCAGGCGTTAACCAGTAAGGCGCCAAGATCGCAAGTGGGCCCCGGTACGCCTGGCGCACCGGGGCCACTGTCATCAGAGGGTCACCATGCGGTTACTCCGCAGAGCCCGCCGCCTTCTTCCTGCGGAGGAAGAAGACCGTGCCGCCGCCGACCGCGAGGAGCGCGACGGCGATGCCCGCGATCACCGGGGTGGCGTTGCTGCTGCCGGTCTCGGCGAGGTCTCCGCCGTCACCGGCACCACCGGCGGAACCGTCGGAGGAGCCGTCGGAGGAGCCGTCGGACGAACCGCCGGCCGTGGCCGGGCTGGGCTCGGAGGACGGCTCGTCACTGCCGCCACTGGGGATACCGGCGGTCTTGCAGTCGAGGACACCGGAGAAGGTCTTCTTGAAGCCGTTCGGACCGGTGATGGTGAAGTCGTAGGCCTGGTCCTCCTTCACCGGGATGGTGACGGTCTCGGACTTGCCCGCCTCGATGGTGTGCTTCACGCCCGCCAGCTCGAAGGTGAACGACTCGTCGCCCTCGTTGGTGGCTGTGATGTCCACCCCGCCCTTGGCGCAGTTCTTCTCGGCGGACACCGCCGGGATGGCGCCCTCCTTCGCCCAGTTCGCGGTGGCGGTGGCGGAGACGGTGCTTTCGCTGGAACCGGCCAGGATCTGGGTCTGGCTCTTGGTCTCGCTGGCGAAGGCTCGGCCGACCGGCACCGTGGTGGTCGCCTGGGCGGTCAGCGAGGTCGAGCCGTCGGGGGTGCCGCTCGGCACGTCGAAGAACAGCTCAGTGCCGCTGACGGCGCTGGTGACGGGCTTGCCGTCCTTGCCGACGACCTTGACGCCCGAGGCCGCGGCGGCCGGGGCGGGCGTGACGGTGACGTTCTGGGCGTCGGTGTTGACGGTGATCGGGCCGAGCCGGTCGCCGGACTTCCCGGAGACGGCCGCCGGGTCGAGGGTCAGCGACGCCTTCGGCTCCTCGAGGTCCTTGGCACTCTTCTCGAGGTAGTCGGCGAGCTTCTCGGCCTCGGGGTCGGCCGCCTCGACGTTCACATGGTCCGAGTAGCGCCAGATCGCGACCTGGGTGCCGGCGGCCGCGGTCTTCTCGGTCAGCGTGCCGGCCTGGGCGGTCTCGGCGAGCTTGCTGAGGTCGTTCACCTGCGGGTACGAGTTCTGCAGGATCCAGCGGATCTTGCCCGCGTCGGCGTTGTCGTGCAGCGACGAGGAGCTCCAGGGCACCTCCTGGTACTGCGCCTGACGCTGCGTCGGGTTATGGATGTCGATGCAGTACGTCTGGAGCGTGCCGCCACCGTCGACGGTCATCTCGAAGAGACCGGCGCCGACCTTCTGATCCTGTCCACCCTCCTGGTGGATGACCGCCTGGTCGGCCACCTTGAGACCGCCCAGTGCGGCGGTCGCCCCGCCCTGGCTCGGGACAGCGTCGTCGGCGACGGCCGGCCCCGCGGCGGCTATCGCTCCCGCCGCGATCAGGCCGGAGGCCATCACGGCGGCGGCGAGGCGGGCAGAGCCCCGCCTACGTACAGAAGTCATGGATTTCCCCTCCGGGCGAGGCAGCCATGGGGGCGGGCGCCTCGCGTGAAAACTCAAGAGCCCCGTGAGTACGCACGGATCTTAGGAAGAAAGCGCAACAGGGTCCCCACCATTGACGGCCGACAACCGATCCGAATCGGAATCGTTATCGCCGAGCCGCATCTGACCTGGGATTATCGACAAATCCTCACTTCAAACCCCCTCTATTCGGCGGCAGTTCGGCAACGCACCCATTGAGGTCGGAGCGTCCCAGAGGCGACGAACCGGGCGGCCAGCCGGACTTCCTCGCCCGACGCCCCCCGCCAACCGGACTCCCCTCCGCGACGATCCGGCCAACCGGACTCCCCTCCCCCGAGATCGGCTCGCTGCCTTCCGCACCCATGCTGCCCGCCAACGCCGACCGGCGCTGGACCCTGTGGACAACCCAGCGGTTGTGGACAACTCCCTCACTCCTACGGCTTCTACAGGAGCGTTGTGTGGGAAGGGCCTCCCGCCGCGACCAGATACTGGTCACGGACCTCGCGATAGCGCAGCAGTTCCGCGGCAACCGGCTCCAGCACCTGTGCCCGCCCGCACGACGCCGCCGCGCTTCGCAGCCGCCACTCCGTCTCCTGTCCGTAACGCCGGGCCGGGCCGCTCGACGCCGTCCGGCAGAACCACCCCAGTACGGGTCCGCCCCCCACCCCGACCGCCATCAGCAGGGCCGGCAGCAGCCAGGCGTCACCGGGCCCGCTCACCACCGTCCACGTCATCCAGAGCGCGCCGGCGACCTGGATGACGAACAGCAACCCCTGACAGGCGGACGCAACCGACCACCAGCCGGGCCCGTCGGGGCGTGCGGTCCCGACGGTCTGGGCGGAAGCCGCCTCGTCCAGCACCCCGGGCAGCTGCTCCGCGCCCCGTGCGGCGGCTTCCCGTACCGCCTGGGCCCAGGCCTCCGGCAGCCCCGCCGACGCGTCGTCCACCACCCCCCGTACGGCCTGCTCCACGATGGCGCGGGCGGTGCTCGGCAGACCCCCGGCCGGACCGTCCTGGTCATCGAACGGCGCCGGTACGGCCGGGACGGACGCCGATGCCGCCGAGGAGGAGGCAGGCGCCGCCATGAAGGGATCGGAGGCGGCCGGGACGGCAGGAGAGGCCGCCGGAGCACGGGCAGGCGAGCGCTTCACCCCGTACCGCCGGCGCAGCTGGGCCCAGGGGGCGCCGCAGGCGAGTTCCGCGTACCGCAGCCACTCGCGCTCCGCCGCCTGTCCGGCGGCCACGGCGCCCACCGCGTCCGCCAGCCGGTCCTCGAATGCGGCGCGCGCGTGCTCGGTCAGCCCGGCGCGCCCCCGGGCCAGACAGATGGGGCGCAGCCGCTCGGTGACGCCGTCGACGTCCGCGGCGAGCCTGTGCTCCGCGGCCCGGCCGTCCATACTGAACCTGCCGAGCCGGAGCCGGAGTTCGGAGACGCCTTCACCGGTGAGGGCCGACACGGGCAGGACCGTCGCCCCCGGCTCGCCGTGCTCGCCGAGGGCGAGCCCGTCCTCGTCCAGCAGCCGTCGCAGATCGTCCAGCACCTGGTCGGTGGCGTCCCCCGGCAGCCGGTCGATCTGGTTGAGGACCACAAACGTGACCTCGGCGTATCCAGCGAGCGGCCGCAGATAGCGCTCGTGGAGCAGGGCGTCCGCGTACTTCTCCGGGTCGACCACCCACACCACCGCGTCGACGAGTCCGAGCATCCGGTCCACCTGCTCGCGGCGCCCGGCCACGGCCGAGTCGTGGTCGGGCAGATCGAGGAGCACGAGGCCGCGCAGCAGGGACTCGTGCAGACGCTGCGGCCTGCGGCGCTGCCGGGGCGGGATGCCGAGCCGGTCCAGCAGTCCGTCCGCGCCTTCGGACCAGGTGCAGGCGACGGGCGCGGAGGTGGTCGGACGGCGGACTCCCGCCTCGGACAGGTGCGCACCGACGAGGGCGTTGAAGAGGGTGGACTTGCCGCTCCCGGAGGCTCCGGCGATGGCGACGACGGTGTGGTCGAGCGAGAGCCGGTGGCGGGCCGCGGCCTCGTCCAGGACGCGTCCGGGCTCGGCGAGCGTACGACTGTCCAGCCGGGTGCGCGACAGCCCGACGAGTTCGCGCATCGCCTCCAGTCGGACGCGCAAGCCCCGGTTGTAATCCTTACGGCGGTGAGGCACGGGAGTCCGCGGCACGGCCGGCCCCGGTCGGTCGGCGCCCTCCCCGTCCCCGTACGTCCTGGGGCGTGACGCGGCGGCTCCGCTCGGCCCCGCGTGGTCCTCACGGAGGTACGCATGGCCGGATCCCTCAGGGGCCCGGCGGGCGATCAGACCGTCGTCCCAGACCCGGGAGGTGCCGTCGCTACGGGAGGCCGGGGGCGCGTCGTCGGAAGCGGCCGCCCCCGCCGAGCGCTGCTCCGCCGCCCCGCCGAGGGAGCCGACGGCCCCGGAGAGATGCACCGGCGGATGCGACGGCGACTGTCCTGGCTGATGCACCGGCGAGTGCGGTGTGTGTCCTGGCGAGTGCTCTGCCGGATGCACGGGCGGATGCAGGCCCGCATGCGAGGGCGCCCGCACGGCCGCCGGTTCGACCGGGTCCGCGAACGGGGATCCTCCGCTCTCCCCCGGGACGGCCTGCCCGCCCCCTGCCGGTCCGGATGCCGTACGCGGCGTGCGGGCGTACCCGTCGCCCCCCATGTCGTCGGGTGTCCGCCCGGGGTCGCCGGGCCGGTGGGTGCCGGCGGAGCTCACAGCGGTCGCCTCTCCTTCTGCAGTACGGACAGCGCGCCGATCAACTCGGCCTGGAGTTCGGAGGTGACATCGAGGGCGTCCAGCGGGGCCAGACGCCGGTCGCGCTCGCCGGTCAGGACGCGCTCCAGGCACTCGGTGAGCAGCAGCGCCCCCCGGTCCCGCAGCCGTACGGCTCCGTGGGCCCCCAGCGTCTCCGCGAGCGTCTCGCCTGCCTTGCGGCCGCGGTCCCCGCCGACCAGCACCGTGGCGAGGAAGGCGGCGATGCGGTCGGCGTCGGTCGGGCGTTCACGGCCGAGCACCGCCTCGTCGGCCAGCTCCTCGAGACAGCGCCGCCACCGCCGTACCGCGATCCCGACCCGGTCGACCGCGCATGCCGCCCCGGGCACGCTCCCGGGGGCGTACGCGGCCGAGGCGGCCCGGTCCCGGCGCCAGGCCCGCTCCGTACGTTCGTCGGCGTCCGCGACCGCACAGCACAGCAGGGCGGTCAGGCTGTCCACGATGGCGTCCAGGAACTCACCGGAGCCACTGTCGTGCGGGTAGCCACGCCACCTGGTGAGGGCGTTGCCCGCGAGAATCCCACCGGAGGCGACTTCGCTCCGTACCCGCTGGGCGGCCGCTGCATAGGCCTCCTCCACGCAGTGCGCCAGCCGTAGCGCGGCGGCGTGCTGCGCCGCGGCCGCCGAGGCCAGGGCCGGCAGCCGGGAGTTCAGCGAGGCGATCGTTCCGGTCGCCGTCCGGGCGGCGGCATCGGAGCGGGCGGCCGGGTCGAGCGCGTGCTGGACGAGCCAGTCGCGCAGTCCGGCGAGGGCGCTGGCCGGCAGCAGCCCGTTGCCGTCCCCAGTGGATTCGGGCAGCTCGGGGACGGTGAACCGGGGCACATGACGGAACCCGGCCTTGTCCAGCAGCGCGCCGTACTGGCGGGAGACATCGAGGACGACCTGGTGGGGGACCCGGTTGAGCACGGTGACGAGGGTGGCGTCGTACTCCTTGGCCGTACGCAGCAGATGCCAGGGGACCGCGTCGGCGTAACGGGTCGCGGTGGTGACCAGCACCCAGATATCGGCGGCGCAGATCAGCTGGGCGGCGAGATCCCGGTTGCGGGCGACCAGGGAGTCGATGTCGGGGGCATCGAGGAGAGCGAGGCCGGGCGGCAGGGTGTCGACGGTCTCGACGCGCAGGGTGGGGGGCACGTCTTTCGCCCCGTCCCCGCCGTCGTCGTACGGGTCGTAGAGGTCGTCCTCGGCGTCCTGGCCGAGCCGGTAGTGGGAATCGTGCTGCCAGGGCATCCAGACCCGGGTGAGGCCCGGCAGTACCCGGTCCCCCGAGAACCAGTGATGATCGTCGGGGTGGCAGACGAGGACCGGTGTACGGGTGGTGGGGCGCAGCACTCCGGCGGTGCTGACCTGGCGGCCCGTGAGCGTGTTGACCAGCGTGGACTTCCCGGCACCGGTGGAACCGCCGATCACGGCGAGCAGGGGTGCATCGGGAGAGCGCAGGCGGGGAACGAGATAGTCGTCGAGCTGTGCGAGGAGTTCGGCGCGGTTGCGGCGTACGCGGTCCACTCCCGGGAGAGCGAGCGGGAAGCGTGCGGCGGCGACACGGTCGCGCAGTGCGGACAGTGCATCGAGCAGTTGGGGCCGTACATCCAAGGTCGCCACATGCGAAGAATGCCCAATTTTGGCGTTCTTTTGAAGCGTATGGCCGCCTCTGCGCGCCGACCGGAGCAACCCGGCACGGGTGTGACAACTGAGTCTCAGGCATAACGAGTGCACAACAGCCGACGCCCGGGGCGCGAAAATCGGTGCAGAATCCGCATCTGCCTGCGATTATCAGGACCGCTTCACCGAACCTCCACAACATGTCACGGAGGTGAAGCAACCGGGGCCGGGCGCGAGGAGCCCTATCCTTGTCCCGGCCACCGCGGCCACCACCCGGCCCCCGTAGCTCAGTGGATAGAGCAGGTGCCTTCTAAGCACTTGGCCGCAGGTTCGAGTCCTGCCGGGGGCGCACTCGACGATCCGCGATCAGCCCTCCCTCGTGGGGGGCTTTTCTGCTGGCCAGGGGCACTGTAGCGGGGGCGGCGTAGTACCGG
>NZ_JBQQBW010000133.1:0-16745 GCF_052245415.1 Streptomyces sp. 8N706
GCCCGGTTGCGGCGGCAGCGGCCACGGACCGCCGCAACCGGGCCGGTGCCTCGGCGTCGCCCGCCGAACCCTCGCCGGGCGTGCCGCATCCCGCCCGGCCCCAGGAGTGCGAGACGGACCGTAACGCCGCCACCGGCGCCGCCCGTCGGGGCCACCCGCACGACGGGGAGAGCGGGAGTCCGGCGGGTCATGCCCACGCCGCCGCGGAGATCGGGCACCAGCGGGCCGCATCCGAGCGGATGCCCGACGCGGCCGGACCGCCCGCTCCGCCGGACCGGATCCCGGACAGCCTCCCGGCGGCGGGCGGCGCGCGCGACGGCGACCGGCTGCGGTTCGTGGGCGCCGCCACCCGGCGGATCGCCCGGGGCATCGATCTCGACGAGATCGTGCTCGGCCTCTGCCGCGCGACCGTCCCCACCTTCGCCGACGTCATACTCGTCTACCTCCGCGACCCGCTGCCCGTCGGTGATGAACGGCCCGTGGGACCGGTCGTCCTGCGGCTGCGGCGCACCGACCGGATCCCCGAGGAGCAGGACACCGACGGCGGCCGGCTGCCCATGATCAATGTGCAGCCGGACTTCCCGCAGGCGGCCGAGCTGGCCGAGGTGCGGCCGGGCGGGCCGCTCGCCGAGGTGCTGCGCGGTGTGCGCCCGGTGTTCGGCGACTCCGCGGCCGCCCGCGCCGCGCTCCCCGAACTCCTCGGCGCCGCCCACGCGATACCGGGGGGCCGGCGCGCCGTCCTCGCGCCGCTGCGCGGCCGCCGCCGGGTGATCGGCGCCGCCGTGTTCCTGCGCCGCCCGGACCGGCCCGCCTTCGAGCCCGACGATCTGCTGGTCGCCGCACAGCTGGCGACCCACACCGCGCTGGGCGTCGACAAGGCGGTGCTGTACGGCCGCGAGGCCTACATCGCGGACGCGCTGCAGCGGACCATGCTGCCGGACTCGCTGCCGCAGCCCACCGGCGTGAAGCTCGCCAGCCGCTATCTGCCGGCCGCCGAGACCGCCCGTGTCGGCGGCGACTGGTACGACGCGATCCCGCTGCCCGGGAGCCGGGTGGCCCTGGTCGTCGGCGACGTCATGGGCCACTCCATGACCTCCGCCGCCATCATGGGCCAGCTGCGCACCACCGCCCAGACGCTCGCCGGGCTGGACCTGCCGCCGGAGGAGGTGCTGCACCACCTCGACGAGCAGGCGCAACGCCTCGGCAGCGACCGGATGGCGACCTGCCTGTACGCGGTCTACGACCCGGTCGCGCACCGCATCATGGTGGCCAACGCCGGGCACCCGCCGCCCGTACTGCTGCATCTGGGCGGCCGGGCCGAGGTGTTGCGCGTACCCCCGGGTGCGCCGATAGGCGTCGGCGGCGTCGACTTCGAGGCGGTCGAGCTGGACGCCCCGGCGGGCGCCACCCTCCTGCTCTACACGGACGGGTTGGTCGAGTCCCGGCTGCGCGACGTCTGGACCGGGATAGAGCAGCTGCGGGAGAAGCTCACCGCGACGGCGCGGCTGACCGGCGCGGACCATCCGCCGCCACTGGAGCCGCTCTGCGACGAGGTGCTCGACATGCTGGGCCCCGGCGACCGGGACGACGACATCGCGCTGCTCGCCGCCCGCTTCGACGGGATCGCGCCGAGCGATGTCGCGTACTGGTTTCTGGACCCGCACGAGCAGACGCCGGGCAAGGCGCGCCGGCTGGCACGGCGGGCGCTGGCGCGCTGGGACCTGGAGGAGCTGACGGACTCGGTCGAGTTGCTGGTCAGCGAGGTCGTGACGAACGCGGTGCGCTATGCCGGGCGGCCGATCACCCTCCGGCTGCTGCGGACGGACGTGCTGCGCTGCGAGGTGGGTGACGATGTGCCGCAGCTGCCCCGGCTGCGCCAGGCGCGGCCGTCCGACGAGGGCGGGCGCGGGCTGTACCTGGTGAACAAGCTGGCGCGGCGCTGGGGTGCGACACGGCTGAGCACGGGGAAGGTGGTGTGGTTCGAACTGGCCCGCCCCCCGCAGAGCCAGTAGCTCCCACCGGGCCCCGCGCACGGACCACGGCACCCCCGTCGGACGCGAGTGTTGCGCGTGCGACGGGGGTGCCGTCCGCGTGAGGCCGTCGTTCGGACCGACCCGCGCGGAGGCGGGTACCGCTCGCTCCCTCCACCGGCCGGGTGAGTCGTACGAGCTCCCCGAAATCCTGGGCGCGCCGGTCGAGTTGACGCGGCCCTCGGGCCCCGGCTCCTGGACCGGGTCGCAGCCGGGGGTACGGCTGCGCTGCCGGGTCAGTTCCCCGGCACCAACTGGGGTTCGTCGGCGCCCGGTTCCGTCGACGGCCGGCCGCTCGGCTCCGTGGGCGGGGGCGGGGTCGGCGGGGCGGTCGGCGTGGACTGACTCGGGGTGGGAGTGGGCTCTGACTCCGACGGGTTCGTGCCCGGGGACTCCGACTCGGGCGTCTCGGAGGGGGTCGGCTCCGGGTCCGGGGCGGACGTCGTCGGGGTGGGCACCGGAGTGGGGGCCACAGCGGCGCCCTGGTCGGTCTCCAGATCGAACTCGCCCCCCGGCTCGCCGTTCAGCGCGCCCTGGGTGTAGTCGGCCCAGATCTCGGCCGGGTAGCCACCGCCGTTCACCCGTCCGCCGCCGCCCGCGCCCTTGAGGGTGACCTGCTTGCCGCCGTTCTCGATGTCCTCGCCGAACAGGCCGACGGCGGTGACCAGCTTCGGCGTATAGCCGGTGAACCAGGCGGACTTGTTGTCGTCCGAGGTGCCCGTCTTGCCCGCGACCTCCAGACCCGACCGGCGCACGGCCGAGCCCGTACCGTCGTCCACCACGCCCGTGAGCACGGAGGTCACGGTGTCGGCGGTCGTCCGGTCCACCACCTGCTCGCCGATGGGATCCGGCAGCTGCACCCTCTGTTCGCCGCGCTCGGCGGACTTCACCAGCCGCGGGGTGACCTTCTCACCGTGGTTGTCGAGGGTGGCGTAGACCCCGGCCATGTCCAGCGGGCTGGCCTCCATGACGCCGAGGGACATCGCGGGGCGTACGTCGAAGCCGCCCGCCTTGGGGCTCATGCCGAGGCCGAGCGCGGTCTTCTTGACCTCCTCCAGGCCCACGTCCACGGCCATCTGCGCGAAGACGGAGTTGACCGACTTGTTCATGGCCCTCTGCACGGTGATCGGGCCGTAGTCCTTGTCGTCCTCGTTGGGCGGGGAGAACGCGGTGTCGCTGCCCTTCACGGGTCGCTTGCTCGTACCGTCGTAGATGGTGCTCGCCTTGATCGGCACACCGTCCTGGGTCGTCGCGTCGTTCTCGAGCGCCGAGGCGAGGATGAGCGGCTTGAAGGTCGACGCCGGCTGGTAGTCGCGGCGGGTGGCGTTGCTCAGCTCGTGCGCGCGGTAGTTCCTGCCGCCGTACAGGGCGGCGACCAGACCGGTCTTCGGGTCGACGGAGACGGCGCCGGCCTGCACATGGGAGTCGACCTTCCGCTGCTCGGGGTCGAGCCGCGATATGAGCTTGCGGTCGACGGCCCGCTCCAGCGCCTTCTGCTTGCCCTTGTTGATCCCGAGGGTGATGTTCCAGCCGCCGGCCGCGAGTTCCTGCTCGCTGATACCGGAGTTGATCAGCTCCTGCTCCGCGGCATCGACGAGATAGCCGGTCTGCCCGTCGAGACCGGGAGCGGGCTTGGGTGCGACCGGCTTGGGGAACGTCATTCCGGCGCGCTTGCCGGAGTCCAGCCAGCGCATCTCGACCATGTTGTCCAGGACGTAGTTCCAGCGCTGGAGCACCAGTTTCCGGGACGTGGCGGAGGCGGCCGACCACTCGTACTGGCTCGGCGCCTGGAGCAGCGCCGCGAGATAGGCGCCCTGCTGGACCGAGAGGTCCTCGGCGTCGACGTCGTAGTACGCGCGGGCCGCGGCCTGGATGCCGTACGCGCCGCGCCCGTAGTAGCTGGTGTTCATATAGCCGGCGAGGATGTCGTCCTTGGTCTTCTCCTGGTCGACCTTGAGCGCGATGATCAGCTCCTTGGCCTTCCGGCTGACCGTCTGCTCCTGGCCGAGGAAGTAGTTCTTGACGTACTGCTGGGTGATGGTGGAGCCGCCCTGCCTGCCCTTGCCCGTGACGGTGTTGACCAGGCCGCGGGCGGTGCCCTTCAGATCGACGCCGGAGTCGTTGTAGAAGGTCTTGTTCTCGGCGGCGACGAAGGCGTGCTGAACGTCCTTGGGCACCTTGGAGATGGGTACGGACTCGCGGTTGACCTTGCCCGTGCGGGCGATGAGGGTGCCGTCGCTGTACTTGTAGGTGTTGCTCTGGAGCTTCGCCTGGGCGTTGGCGCCGGGAACGTCGACGGCGATGTAGAGCGCGATGAAGGCGGCGATACCGAGGGCGGACACCGTGAGGAAGGTGCCGAGCAGCTTTCTCCAGCCGAAGAACCGGCGTATGACGCCGCTCCGCTTGGCGCGGCGGGAGCCGCGCTTCTGCGCACGTCTCGCTTCGGCTCGGCCCATCTCTCGCAGCTCCCGTTCCGTCCGCCCCCCGCGGCGGGGGTCCGGGGCGGTCCCCCGGCACTCACCGGCCCAAGACGCTAACACCGCATCTGGCGCCAAAGTCGCATCGATCAAGGCTTTTCAGGACGTGACAATCAGCACCTCCGGCCCTGTGAATGACCGCTGAAACGGCCCTATGGTTGCCTTACGCCTTAATGTGATAACACTTTGATAGAACGGGCCGACTGGCGGTCCGTACCTGATACGAAACGGGGGGACACCATGTCCGACACCGCTCCCGCAGCTGCCGCGGACGCACCCGACATGCCGAAACCGCAGGTCCGCGAGGCCGCGGCACATGACATCGGCGGAGGGCTCGCCCTCCTGCTCGGGCTCATAGGACTTCTCGTGGGAACCGGCGTGATCATCGGCGGGGCGACGCTGTCCGGCCATGGCTCGGCCGCCGTGGGCGCACCGCTGATCGTCCTCGGCGTCCTGATCGCCCTCGGTTCGGTCTTCGCGATGTGCGGGCTGAACATGGTCGCGCCGGGCGAGGCCCGGGTGGTCCAGCTCTTCGGGCGGTACGTGGGGACGATCCGCACCGATGGACTGCGCTGGGTCAACCCCCTGACCTCCCGGGAGAAGATCTCCACCCGGGTGCGCAACCATGAGACGCCCGTCCTGAAGGTCAATGACGCCTACGGCAACCCCATCGAGCTGGCCGCGGTCGTGGTCTGGCAGGTCCAGGACACGGCGCAGGCGGTGTTCGAGGTGGACGACTTCCTGGAGTTCGTCGCCACCCAGACCGAGGCCGCGGTCCGGCACATCGCCATCGAGTACCCGTACGACGCCCATGACGAGGCGGAGCTCTCGCTGCGCGGCAACGCCGAGGAGATCACGGAGAAGCTCGCCGCCGAGCTGTCCGCTCGCGTCCGTGCGGCCGGTGTCGCCATCGTAGAGTCCCGCTTCACCCACCTCGCGTACGCCCCGGAGATCGCCTCCGCGATGCTCCAGCGCCAGCAGGCGGGGGCGGTCGTCGCCGCGCGGCGGCAGATCGTGGACGGCGCGGTCGGCATGGTCGAGGCCGCCCTCGCCAGAATCACCGCGGAGGACATCGTGGAGCTGGACGAGGAGCGCAAGGCAGCCATGGTCAGCAATCTGATGGTCGTCCTGTGCGGTGACCGCGCCCCGCAGCCGGTCCTCAACACGGGCACGCTCAACCAGTGACGGGCGAACTCCCCGACGGGCCCCGGCCCGAGCGGGAACCCCGGAAGCGGCGGCCGCAGCAGCGCAAGCAGGTGCTGCTGCGGCTCGACCCCGCCGTGCACGACGCGATCGCGCGCTGGGCGGAGGACGAACTGCGCAGCGCGAACGCGCAGATCGAGTTCCTGCTCCGCAGGGCTCTCGCCGAGGCCGGGCGGCTCCCGACATCGGCCGGGCCGATCCCGCGCCGTGGCCGCCCGCCGAAAGCCACCGGCCCGTCGGGCTCGGACGGGCCGGACGGACGCGACCGGCCCGACGGGCGGGACGGGCCGGACGGGCGCCCGAATGAGTGAACATGGCTGATCAACACGTCAGCCGGGCGCCCCTTTTATGAGGATGGCCTCGACATCCGGCCGTGAGGAGGAACGCCATGTCCGCCGCACAGATCGAGCACTCCTACGACGGCGAACCGACCCTGCTCGAGGAAGCCGAGGAGGTCTCCCGGCGGATCCCTGGCTACCGCGTCGAGATCATCGGGGGAGAAATCACCGTGACGCCACTCGCGGACGGTCATCACTGCGTCTCCTTGACCGACATCATGATTCCCCTGATCGCCGCAGGTCTGCACGGTGACGCATGCAGAGTGGTCCAAGCGCTCGGCATCTGGCTGCCGGACGGCCCGTTCGACTTCGCCGCACCCGACCTCGCCGTCGTCGACGCGGACTTTGCGGATCACCTCGTCGAGCACCACTGCTACGACCCCGCGATCTTCCGTATGGTCCTGGAAGTGACCTCGTCCAACTACGGCAACGACCTCAAGAAGAAGGTCCTCGCCTACGCGATTGCCGGCATCCCGGTCTATGTGATCGCGGACCGCCGGAACTGCCGCGTCCGCGTGCTGACCGACCCGGAGTTCGGCGAGTACCGGGTCCATGCCGTCCATCCGCCCGGCGAGTCCTTCTCCCTGCCGGCGTCCGTCGGGGCGGCGGTGACGCTGGACGTCGACACCGTCCTCGGCCTCGCCCCGTAGGTGCCGCCCACGGCACCGTGCTCTCCCAGCCGTCAGCCGCCGCCCTCCGGAAGGACTGGCGGCGGCTGTTTGCGGACGAAGGCCGCGCGGAGGGCGTGGTACGGCGCCTCCGGGTCGAAGAAGATGCGCCGCATCCCGTCGAGTTCCTCCTCCCGGTAGCGCCGGAGCGGCGTGACCGCCTCGTCGCGCTCACGGGCGGCCTTCTTCCCGGTGATCCGCTCGTGCAGCTCCGGTGCGCAGGCCAGCGCTCCGGCCAGCCTCGTGACCTCCCGGCCGAACTCATCCGGACTGCAGGCCACGAGGCGGTCGACCAGCCCGATACGGCGCCCCGCGGCCGCGGTGACCGGCACCGCCTGTCCGGTCAGTTGCTCGGCACCGTCCGCCCCCACCCGCCAGGGCAGGGTGTACGTCCAGAACTCGGAGCCGTACAGCCCCATCCGCCGGTAGTGCGGGTTGAGAACGACCCCGGACCGGCACCACACCTCGTCCGCCGCGGCGGCCAGCATGACGCCACCGGCAGCGGCGTTCCCCGCGAGGGCGGAGACGACCAGGCGGTCGGTGGTGTTCAGCACCGTCTCCACCAGGTCGTCCATGGCCTGGATGTTGTCCCATGACTCCTGGGCCGGGTCGGCGGCGGCCTCGATGACATGCAGATGGATCCCGTTGGAGAAGAACCCGCGGACGCCGCCCAGCACCAGGACCGAGGTCGGCCGGGTACAGGCGAACCGGTAGGCCGCGAGCAGTCGTCGGCAGTGCTCGGTGCTCATCGCGCCCCCTGGGAAGGAGAAGCGCAGATGGCCGACGGGCCCGTCCTCCCGGTAACGGATGTCGGCCCAGACGGGCCGGGCGTCGTCGGACTGCTGCCACAGGGGCGCGGGGCGGTGGGGCACGTCCGGAAGGCGGTCCCCGAGCGCCTGCACCGCGGGGAGTTTGAAGGTGGCCGGGCCCTGCGGCCGACGGCGTGGGCGCAGCTGCGGAATCCACACCGCGCCGTCGGCGGTGGCGCGGCAGATCGCGCCCGCCCGCGTGGCCAGGACCTCGCCGGGGCTGCCGCGCAGCACATGTTCCTGGTGGCCCCCGTGGAGAAACCACTCCTCGCCGAGGAACGCGTCCAGCACGCCGGGCTGCGAATCCGCCGCGCGGAGCTTGCGCAGGACGGTCGCGGTGGTGTCCCCGGCCCAGTGGATACGGCGTCTGCTCTGGTCGAAGAACGGGCGTACGGTGACGGCGGCGGCGGGGCCGGAGTCCGGCGAGGGCGGCAGCGACCGTGGCTGCGATCGCGGCGGCTGCGGCTGCGGCTGCGGCTGCGGGGTGAAGCTCCCCGACGCGAAGCGTTCCACCGCCGACAGCACCGCCTCCAGTGCCGCGTCCCCCGCCTCGTCGCGGTAGACATCGCTCTTGGCGACACCTTCCGGCATACGGAACGGTGCCCACGCCCAGATGTCCCCGCCGTCCATCACCGCGTCCGCCTGGAGGACGGTGACCCCCCACTGTTCCCGTTCCTCCTCGATCGCCCAGTCGAGGGAGGACGGCCCGCGGTCGCCCGGCGGGCCCGGATGCACCACCAGACAGGTATGGGCGGACCAGATGTCCTCCGGAATCGCCGTGGTGAGCATCGGAGCGATGATCAGCCGCGCTGCCGGATGCCGGTGTACGGCTTCCCGCAGGGAGGTCTCGTCCGTGACCCGTTCGAACGCCACGGTGTGGCCACCCTCGGACAGCTCGGCCGACACGCGCTGCGTCAGGCTGTTGAACCCGCCGGCGAGCAGCAGGATGCGCATCGGTGGTACCTCCGTGGGCGGTGCGGCGGAGCAATGGGCGGCGGAGCGATCGGACGGCGACAGTGATCGTCGCGTACCTGGCTGCTCCGTCGGCCGACGCCCGGCCCGAACAGCCCGGAAAGTCACCTGGTAGCAGTCACCGGAGCAGCCACCTGATGTGCAGTCACGTGGTTGCGGTCGGCTGACCGCTCGGGTGGCGGGCCCACGACGCCCGATCGGACGGGCGGAACGACGTGCGGTGGATCCGTGCGCGGAAGAGCTCTGCTCGCGCCGCCGAGCTGCTGAGGGCAACGCCTACCCGCCCCGGGATCACACGACGTGGGCCCGAAGCGGCGTCCATTCGCTCCCGGACGGCAGCCGAAGCCCGGGCACCCAGCCATCTATACACACCATGTATACACGTGGTGTAGAGTGCTGAACATGTCAATCGGCCACACCTTGCTCGGGCTCCTGGAGTCCGGGTCCCGCCACGGTTACGACCTCAAGCGCGCGTTCGACGAGCGCTTCGGTCACGATCGCCCGCTGCACTACGGGCAGGTCTACTCGACGATGTCGCGGCTGCTGAAGAACGGTCTCGTGGAGGTCGAGGGCATCGAGCCCGGCGGCGGCCCCGAGCGCAAGCGGTACGCCATCACCGAAGCCGGAATCACGGATGTCGAGCGGTGGCTGGCACAGCCCGAGAAGCCCGAGCCGTATCTGCAGAGCACCCTCTACACGAAGGTCGTCCTCGCGTTGCTCACCGGCCGCGGCGCCGGGGACCTTCTCGACAGCCAGCGCGCCGAACATCTGCGGCTGATGCGTGAACTGACCCGGCGCAAGTCCTCAGGCGACCTCGCCGACCAGCTCATCTGCGATCACGCGCTCTTCCACCTGGAAGCCGACCTGCGCTGGCTCGAGCTGACCGCGGCCCGCCTCGACCAGCTCTCGAAAGAGGTACGGCCATGACACCCACCGGCGCCCTGCTCTCCGCCGTCGACCTGCGCGGCCGGGCGCCCTACGACCGGCCCGTGCAGAGCCTGACCGGCAGCGCTTTCATCGACTCCCGCAGCGCGCCCGCCAGTTCCTCGAACTCCCCCTGCCGCGCCGCCCCCGACCGCATGGCCAGAGCGATCCGGCGCGATGGCGCCGGATCCGCGAAGTAGCCGGTCGAGAGCTGTTCGCTACGTCCCGTCTCGACCCGGAGCGCCGTACGCGGAAGCAGCGTCACGCCGAGCCCGCCGGCGACGAGTTGGACCAGGGTCGCCAGTCCCGCCGCGCTGGTGGTCACCGGCGCGCCGTCCTCGCGGCCCGCCTCACGGCAGATGTCGAGCGCCTGGTCGCGCAGACAGTGGCCTTCGTCGAGGAGCAGCAGATCCAGCTCGCGCAGCGCCTCGCGGGGAATGTCACCGCGTCCGCCCAGCCAGTGGTCATGGGGAGTGACGAGCACGAAGTCCTCGTCGAAGAGCGGAAGTTCGGTCACGCCGGGCGCGCCGAGCGGTACGGCCAGCAGAAGCAGGTCGAGCCGCCCGTGCGCCAGCCCGTCGAGAAGCGAGGCGGTCTGCTCCTCGTGGACCTGGAGATCGAGGTCGGGGTAACGCTCATGGACCGTGCGCAGCACGGTCGGCAGCAGATACGGCGCCACGGTCGGGATCACCCCGAGCCGCAGCACCCCCGTGAAGGGCGCCCGTGCCGCGTCCGCTTCCTCCATCAACGCACCCACCGCGTCCAGCACCGTACGGGTCCGGGCCGCCAGCCGCTCACCCGCCGGGCTGAGCAGCACTTTGCGCGTCGTACGCTCCAGGAGCTGCACCCCCAGTGCATCCTCCAGGGCGGACACCGCGCCGGACAGCGCGGGCTGACTCATCCCGATGGCGGCCGCCGCGTCCCGGAAGTGGAGATGCTCGGCCACGGCGGCGAAAGCCCGCAGCTGGGCAAGGCTCGGCTGCCGCGCCCCGTTCCGTCCGGAGTGTCCTCTGCTGACGGCCACTGATAACCACCTCCGATCAACATCAACAAGTCTACCGATTTCCGCGATCAATCGGGCTGTGGAAGGGTGTGACCCGTCCAACCCCCAAGGAACGCCCCCAAAAAGGACTTTCCAAACGCTACAAGGAGAGCGCGTGCTCACTGTCGGTGACAAGTTCCCCGAGTACGACCTGACCGCCTGCGTCGACCTCGACGCGGACAAGGCCTTCGCGCAGATCGACCACAAGACCTATGAGGGTAAGTGGAAGGTCGTCTTCTTCTGGCCCAAGGACTTCACCTTCGTCTGCCCGACCGAGATTGCTGCCTTCGGCAAGCTCAACGAGGAGTTCGCCGACCGCGACGCCCAGATCCTGGGTGTCTCCGGTGACTCCGAGTTCGTGCACCACGCCTGGCGCAAGGACCACGCCGACCTGCGTGACCTGCCCTTCCCGATGCTCGCGGACTCCAAGCACGAGCTCATGCGCGCCTGCGGCGTCCAGGGCGAGGACGGCTTCGCGCAGCGCGCCGTGTTCATCGTGGACCCCAACAACGAGATCCAGTTCACGATGGTGACCGCCGGCTCCGTCGGCCGTAACCCCAAGGAGGTCCTGCGGGTCCTCGACGCCCTGCAGACCGATGAGCTGTGCCCCTGCAACTGGAGCAAGGGCGAGGACACCCTCGACCCGGTCGCGCTCCTGTCCGGAGAGTGATCTGAGATGGCCCTCGACGAGCTGAAGTCCGCCGTCCCGGACTACGCCAAGGACCTGAAGCTGAACCTCGGTTCGGTCATCGGCAACTCCGAACTCCCGCAGCAGCAGCTGTGGGGCACGGTGCTCGCCTGCGCGATCGCCACCCGCTCGCCGCGTGTGCTGAAGGAGCTGGAGCCGGAGGCCAAGGCCAACCTCAAGCCCGAGGCGTACACCGCGGCCAAGGCGGCGGCCGCCGTCATGGCGATGAACAACGTCTACTACCGGACCCGTCATCTGCTGTCGGACCCGGAGTACGGCAACCTACGCGCGGGCCTGCGGATGAACGTCATCGGCAACCCGGGTGTGGAGAAGGTCGACTTCGAGCTGTGGTCGCTCGCGGTCTCCGCGATCAACGGCTGCGGAATGTGCCTCGACTCGCACGAGCAGGTGCTCCGCAAGGCCGGTGTGGACCGCGAGACGATCCAGGAGGCCTTCAAGATCGCCGCCGTCCTCCAGGCGGTCGGCGCCACGCTGGACGCCGAGGCCGTGCTGGAAGGCTGAGGCTTTCGCCCTCCGTACGACGGGGGCGGGATCCGTACGACGAGGGCCGCGCGAGGGATCGCGCGGCCCTCGTCGTGTTGTTGAACAAGGGCTGCCGAGACATCGGGCCCCGCCGGGCGGGTCGGGGGCTCCTCGCAGGCCCCGTCGGGTGCCCTTCCCCCGGCTCAGGCCTCGGACGGCCGGCCAACGCGCTCCGGAGGGTGCTCATCGGACGGCACCGCCAACGCCGGTGCGGCCGGGCCGCCCGCGGGGACGGATGCCGGGACGGGAACGTCCCGCAGGGCCTTCTCCATGGAGTACGTGCGCAGATAGCCGACCACCGTGTTCGTCACGGCCACGAGCGGCACCGCCACCACCGCTCCGCCCACCCCGGCGACCAGTGAGCCCGCCGCCACCGACAGGACCACGGCCAGCGGGTGCACCCGGACGGCGCGTCCCAGGATGAACGGCTGCAGGACATGCCCTTCGATCTGCTGCACCGCCAGGACGACCACAAGCACCATCAGCCCCGTGAAGACGCCCTGAGTGACCAGGCCGACGATGACGGCGAGCGCGCCGGAGACCACCGCCCCGACCAACGGGATGAAGGAGAACAGGAAGATGAAGACGGCGAGCGGCACAGCCATCGGCACATCGAGGAAGTAGATGCCCAGGCCGATGAAGATCGCGTCGATCATGGCCACTATGACCGTTCCGCGGACATACGCGGTGAGGGTGCTCCAGGCGCGGGGGCCGGCTCCGGCGACGCCGTCACGGGCCCCGCTCGGGACGAGCTTCAGCAGCCAGTTCCAGATCTTGCGGCCGTCATAGAGCAGAAAGAGCGTGCTGAACATCGCCAGCAGGATGCCGGTGAGGAACTCCAGGATGACGGCGACGCCCTCGATGCCCGCGGAGGTGATCTCCTCGGTGTTGGACCCGACCGCCTCGCGCAGACTCTTGGCGATGTCCTTGATCTGGGCCTCGGTCACATGGAAGGGGCTCTGCAGCAGCCACTTCTGCAACTCGTCGATGCCGTCCTGGATCCGCTGGGACAGATCGTCGATGTTCTCCATCACCTGCCAGGCGACGAACCAGCCCACGAGCCCCATGATGACGAAGCCGGTGATGAAGGTGAGCACCGTGGCGAGGCCGCGCGGCAGGCCGGCCTTTCTGAGCCAGGCCACCGAGGGCTGGAGCAGCGCGGTGATGAGCAGGGCGGCGACGAAGGACAGCACCACCAGCTGTACGGCGCTGATGGCGCGCATCAGCACATAGAGCGTCCCCGCGAGGACGAGCAGCCGCCAGCTTGCCTCGGCCGCGACCCGTACGCCCCAGGGGACCACGGCGACGGGGTCGGGCCTGGCGGAGACGGCCGGCGCGTAGGAGGGGGGAGCGGGCACCTGGTCGGGGCCGCCCGTGGCGGATGGGGCGTCCGATGCTCCCGGCGCATCACCGGCTGCCGGACCGGACGCGTCCGGACCGTTCTCGTCCGCGACGGCGGCCGCACGCCGACGGTCGTCCAGCCACGCCGCGAATCCGGTCAGACCGGACCCCAAGCCGCCCACCCACTGAGGCAATTTGGACATCTCTCTTCCTCCGCCCCCTCTCCCCTGCCGCCGTCGTGGACGACGTTACCTGGGACGCGACGAAACCCCCGACCGGTTGAGGTCGGGGGTTTCGGGATGTCTGCGATGCGCAGGCTCAGTACCAGTTGTTGGCCTGCCAGAACTCCCAGGCGCCGCAGGGGCTGCCGTAGCGGTCGTTCATGTAGCCCAGCCCCCACTTGATCTGCGTGGCGGGGTTGGTCTGCCAGTCGGAACCCGCGGAGGCCATCTTCGAGCCCGGAAGCGCCTGCACGAGGCCGTACGCGCCCGAGGAGGCGTTGGTCGCACGGTAGTTCCAGCTGGACTCGTGGTCCACAATGTTGCTGAAGCACTGGAACTGGTCGCCCGGTATCATCTCCCGGGCCATGGACTGGACCTGGGCGACGGTGTAGGAAGCCTGGACGGCGAAGTCGTCGGCGTCACGCGTGGCGGAGCGGCTCGCCGCGGCGGCCTTCTCCTCCTCCTCGCGCTCCTTGGCCGCCCTCTCCGCGGCCGCCTTCTTCTCCGCCGCGGCCTTCTTGGCTGCCGCGTCCTGTGCTGCCTGCTTGCGTGCTGCTTCCTCAGCGGACTTCTTGGCCGCCGCGTCCGCGGCGGTGGACTGGGCGTCCGCCTGCTGCGTCAGCGACGCGGTCTGCGCCTGGGTCTGGTTCCCGGCGGATATGTCTGCGAGGAGCGTCGCGTCGGCAGCAGTCGCCTCAGCGGGTTCGGTGCTCGAACCCTGCGTGCTACCCGAGGCAACACCGACGACGGCGCCGACGGTGGTGACTGCGGTGGCGGACGCCACTGCGAATCCCCGGACCGAAATCCGGCTCACACGGTTTCCTTCCAGCATCGCCCGCTTAGGTGACCTCGCGGACGCAATCGTGCCCCTGGCGCTGGCCTCCCCTTGTTCCGGACCCGGTTGAACGGTGGGACCGACTGGTCACGGGAGGCACTGGCCCGGTGCGAACTCCCTCGGGAGCTCCGCGTGGTGCTCGGGCGGCATACGACTGACGCTTGTTGAGTTGTGTGGTGCAACACCGCTGGGGGTGCTGTTGTGCCGTATGCGGGGCCTGACAGGACCCAGACTCTGCCGGAAGCCGATGCCTCGAAGCAATTCTGCGTTGCGTGGGAAAGGTCACATCCCGTTTGCGCCAGGGGTTTTTCGGAAAGCCCCGCGCAGCACAACGCCGCGCGGCTAGGCTCCTCGGCTTCGCCGCGCGGCGTTACGGTATGCAGTTGCACGGATCCGTGCGAACCATTCAACAGGCCCGCATCAGTGGTGAATCGGACTCAAATGCGGGCGTCCTCCAGCATTTCGGTCACAAGTGCCGCAATCGGAGAGCGCTCCGAGCGGTTGAGCGTGACGTGCGCGAAGAGCGGGTGGCCCTTCAGCTTCTCGACGACGGCCACCACGCCGTCGTACCGCCCGACGCGCAGGTTGTCGCGCTGCGCCACGTCATGGGTGAGAACGACACGGGAGTTGGCGCCGACGCGGGACAGAACGGTCAAAAGGACGTTCCGTTCGAGCGACTGCGCCTCGTCCACGATCACAAAGGC
Source organism: Streptomyces sp. 8N706 (assembly GCF_052245415.1). Classification (NCBI taxonomy): domain Bacteria; kingdom Bacillati; phylum Actinomycetota; class Actinomycetes; order Kitasatosporales; family Streptomycetaceae; genus Streptomyces; species Streptomyces sp. 8N706. The sequence continues at coordinate 14,796 of NZ_JBQQBW010000133.1, forward strand.
GTCGTGCAGCGAACGGCCCCGGATGTGCGTCAGCGGCAGCACCTCGAGCATGCCGCGGCCCACGACCTCCTCGATCACATCCCGCGACGTCACTGCGGACAGCGTGTCGAAGACCGCCTGGGCCCACGGGCTCATCTTCTCGGCCTCGCTGCCCGGAAGGTAGCCCAAGTCCTGCCCGCCCACCGCGTACAGCGGCCGGAAGACCATCACCTTCTGGTGCTGCCGGCGTTCCAGCACCGCCTCCAGGCCCGCGCAGAGCGCAAGGGCGGACTTGCCCGTCCCGGCCCGGCCGCCCATGGAGACGATCCCGACCTCCTGGTCGAGCAGCAGATCGAGCGCGACCCGCTGCTCGGCGGAGCGGCCGTGGATGCCGAACGCCTCGCGGTCGCCGCGGACCAGCCGGATCCGGCCGTCGGCGGTCACCCGGCCGAGTGCCTTGCCGCGCTCGGACTGGAGCACCAGCCCCGTGTGCACGGGCAGCCCCGCCACGTCCGGCACATGGACGCTGTCCGCGGCGAAGAGCTCGTCCACCTCCTCGGCCGTGATGGTGAGCTCCGCCATGCCGGTCCAGCCGGAGTCGGTGATGGCGAGTTCGGCCCGGTACTCCTCGGCGAGCAGGCCCACCGACGACGCCTTGATCCGCAGCGGCAGGTCCTTGGAGACGACCGTGACGTCGTAGCCCTCGGCCTGGAGGTTCCTGGCCACGGCCAGAATCCTCGAGTCGTTGTCACCGAGGCGGAAACCCGCTGGGAGGACTCCCGGGTCGGAGTGGTTGAGCTCGACTCTGAGCGTGCCGCCCAGGTCCCCGATCGGAATCGGCGCATCGAGACGTCCGTACCTCACCCGGTACTCGTCGAGCAGACGGAGTGCCTGCCGGGCGAAGTAGCCCAGCTCGGGATGGTGCCGCTTGGCCTCCAACTCCGTGACCACGACGACGGGCAGCACGACTTCGTGCTCGTCGAAGCGGCTCATGGCCGATGGGTCTGCCAGCAGGACGCTGGTGTCGATGACATAGGTGCGCCGGTCGGGCGTACGGCGCTTCGTGCTGGTCACCACGGGTGGACGAACCCCCTCGGATGAGGTCGGGGTGCGACGGCGTCGCCGGGGAATGGGCCGGGCTCGGGCCACGATGCGCGGGCCGTGCGCCGGCCCTCCGCGATGTCCGTCCGCGGACCGTTGGCGCCGGAGCTTGCGCCGGCCAAACGAACCGCACGGTCGTCCGTGTGCAAAGGGCCTCCCGGGCGGGCGGCCCCATGCCACCCGCTGGTGCCGGACGCCCGTGGACCGGGCGTCGACTTGCAGGAGATATTCCCTCGAACGTGCGCAGCCATGCCATGGCATATGACGGCGGGTATGTGAACGTTTAGCAACAGCCCTGCACAACACCTGGCCCGGCACGGTCCGCAGTCCACGTCGGGTCGATCCCCTCGGCCGCCACGGATCCCCTGCGGGACACGGCCTATGGGCCCGCCCCGCCTCCGCACCGAAGCACACGGCCACCCGTGGCCGGAGCCCATGGACACCGCTCGGCACGCCCGGCCGTGTACTCCGAAAGGCCGAACAAGTACTTCCGTACGGGCCACGGAAGGGGATTCGAGACGCCACTCGAACGGAGCAACGCTACGCGGCCCCTACGCCACCGCGGACCCGCTGCGAGGAGCGGGGCGAAGCACGCGCCTGCCGGGATCCGCCGGCCCGGGCCCGGATGTGGCAGACGGCTGTGGACGACACGCCGGGAGGTGGCGTCCGGACCGGGCGGGCGGGAAGCAGTGCTCGGCGCTGCGGACTCCGAAGACGGATCCGAACTCCCGAAACCCGCGGGAGGAGAGGAGCCCTGCGGGGAACGGCCCCGCGGCGGACGTCAGGAGCCGTAGCGGCGGTGCCGGGCGGCGTAGTCACGCAGCGCCCGCAGAAAGTCCACCTTGCGGAAGGCGGGCCAGAAGACCTCGC
>NZ_JBQQBW010000134.1:0-16580 GCF_052245415.1 Streptomyces sp. 8N706
GCAAGATGTCCAACTACCGGCTCAAGAGAGCCGAGCACCGGCACTGGCCTCAACCCACCCGGACCTCCACCGAAGCCGTCCTGATCAGCGCACCAAGGGCGCCAGACCCGTAACGCAACGGCATTGGCCCTAAGGGTGCCGGAGTCTGCGCCGAGTCCCGCCTCGAGCCTCGCAGCTCCCCAGGACGCGCGGCACCGCCGGGCCCGGTGACCACGCGGTTCGTGATACCGAATCGTGATCATTCTTCCGCGACGGATACCCTCCCCAGCCCCGTAGAGCAGATGGCACACCGCGCCACCACACGGCGGCGTGCGGCACGAGAAGGAACGGGATGGGGAGGGTCTGCTGTATGGAGCGGTGGTTCGGCCGGCGGATGAGCAGGGGCGTTACGGGGACGGCGGTCGCGGCAGCGGCCATGGCGGCGCTGACCGCCTCGCAGGCTCCCGGTGCCGTGGGGGAGGCCGCCGCTTCCGTCGGGCAGTCCGCCGCACCACCCGGGCCGACGATCTCGGGTGATACGGCGTACCACACCGAGCTGCCTCCGCTGATGGCCGACGAACCCGCGTCCTCGGCCGAACAGCCCTCGCCCGGCTCCGTCGTGACCGGTGGCGGGGAGCTCCCGGAGACTGTGCTCGCCGCGTACAGGAGGGCGGAGGCGGCGCTTGCCGGGAGCGACCCCGGCTGCCACCTGCCGTGGGAACTGCTCGCCGCCATCGGGCAGGTCGAGTCCGCCCATGCCCGTGGGGGGAGGGTGGACGCGAGCGGTACGACGACCGCGCCCATCCTGGGTCCTCAGCTGAACGGCAACGGTTTCGCCGCCATCCCCGACACGGACGGTGGGGCGTACGACGGCGACCGTTCGTACGACCGTGCGGTGGGCCCGATGCAGTTCATTCCGTCCACCTGGGCCGTGTGGGGCGCCGACGGCAATGGGGACGGCACACGGGACCCGGGCAACATCTACGACGCGGCTCTGGCGGCGGGCCGCTATCTGTGCGCGGGCGGCCGCGATCTGTCGGATCCGTACGATCTGGACCGGGCCATCCTCGGCTACAACCACTCCGAGGAGTATCTGCTGACTGTCAGGACCTGGTTCGCGTACTTCAGGAACGGTCACACCACCGTGCCGGATGTCCCGGCCACCGCCGCCCTGCCGGAGCCGGAACCCACCACTGCCTCGAAGCCCGAGCGGCGGCCGTCGGCCCGGCGGGGCGAACCGGTCGGGCAATCCCCGGCGAAGAGTTCGCCGTCGCCCGAGTCCTCGCCGACGGGGGGACGGCCGCAGCCCGACGAGCAGTCCGACGGGGTCCGGCTCGACCTCCCCGACGCCGAACTGCCGGACGTCGACGAGGACCTCGTGACGCGGCCCCGCCGGGACCGTCAGCCGGATCCAGCTGCCCCGTCCCCGACGGAACCGGCCTCCGCCGCGGTGGAGGTGTCACAGCCGTAGCGGGTGTCCGGACGGCTCCGTGTGGTTCAGCGAGTGGCGTCCGGTGGGGGGACACCCCCCAGCCTTCGGCCGGGGGACCCCCACCCCGGCCGAAGGCTGGGGGCGTGTCGTGCCTGGGGGCACCTTTCGGACGGAGTCCGGGGGAGCGTCGCGAAGCGCCGTCAGTTCTTACCCGGACCCGGACCCGGGCCCGGCGGACCCGGACCCCTCCCCCGCCCCGGCCTCGGACACGGCCGCGGCGTCAAGTGTCCTGTCACCGCTCCGGAGTTCCAGGCCCATGTGCTGGGCGAGGCCGGTCGCGAGTGCCGCCAGGGTCGGATGCTGCCAGACGAAGTTGCCGGCGAGCCTGACCCCCAGACCGGATTCCAGACGGGCTCGCAACTCCATGGCCAGCAACGAGTCGAATCCCAGTGATTTCAGGGGAGTCTGCGGGTCGAGCGTGGCGCTCCCGAGCCGTAGCACCGCACGGATGTGGTCGGACAGATAGGACTCCAGGGCGGCGCGCCGGGCGAGGCCCGGCTTGATGGCCCTGAGGTCGGCCGGTACGTCCTCACCGGTGCCGCCCGCGGGGCGGCCCGCCTCCTCGTGGTCCGCGACGAAGGAGCCGAACAGGGACGAGTGCCGTCCGGATGGGAGGATCCAGGTGTTCGGTTCGCCGGGAATCACTCCGGTCTGGACGCGCCCGTGCGTGAGCAGGGCGTGCAGTGCCTGGAACCCCTGGTCCGTGGGGATGGTCCGGTAGCCGCGTTCGGCGTAGTCGGTGGCCACTCCGGTCTGCCCCCACGGGCCCCAGTTCACGGCGAGCGTGGGCAGACCGCGCGCGGTCCGCCAGGCGGCGAATCCGTCGAGCCAGGCATTGGCGGCCGCGTAGGCGCCCTGGCCGGGGTTGCCCAGCAGGGACGCCATGGACGAGAACACCACGAACCAGTCCAGGGGCCGGCCGTTCGTGGCCTTGTGCAGCCGCCACGCACCGGTGGCCTTCGGGCGCCACACCCGCTCCAGTTGGTCGTCGGACACATTGGTGACCGCCGCGTCGTCGAGCACCATGGCCGAGTGCACGACGCCGCGGAGGGGCAGACCGTTCACGGCGGCGGCGTTGACGAGGTGTTCGGCTGTGCCGGGCTCGGCGATGTCGCCGAGGGCGACGGTGACGCGGGTCCCGGCGGCGCGCAGTTCGGCGATCTCCCGCTCGACGTGCTCCGACGGGGCGCTACGGCCGTTGAGGACGATGTGCCCGGCGCCCTGTCCGGCCAGCCAGCGGGCCGCCGCGAGGCCGACGCCGCGCAGTCCGCCGGTGACGACATAGGCGCCGTCCGCACGGACCGAGGGCGGCCCGTCGGGGAGTACGGCCGTGGTGGCGCCCTCGTCCGGCACGGTCAGGACCAGCTTGCCGATATGGCCCGCACCGGCCATGAGACGGAACGCCTCGGTGGCCTGCGCCAGCAGGAACGTCCGGGCGGGCAGGGGCGTCAGCCTGCCGTCGGCGTATGCGGCGAGAACCTCCCGCAGCACCGTGGCGAACATCTCCGGATGCGTCCGCTGCAGTCCGATGAGGTCGACCGCGCTCAGCGTGATGTTGTGCCGGAACGGTGCCAGCCCCAGCGGGGTGTCGGCGAGGATGTCACGCACCCCCAGCTCGACGAAGCGTCCGAAGGGGCGCAGCGTCCGCATCCCGGCCTCGATCGCCGCACCGGAAAGGGAGTTGAGGACGAGGTCGACTCCTTCCCCGTCGGTGGCCGCGCGGGCCTGGTCGGCGAAGTCCAGCGACCGCGAGTCCATCACATGCCGGATGCCCAGGCCGCGCAGATAGCCCCGCTTCTCCTCGCTGCCGGCTGTCGCCAGTACCTCGGCGCCCAGGAGTCCGGCGACCGCGACCGCGGCCAGGCCGGTCCCCCCGGTCGCCGAGTGGATCAGTACGCGTTCTCCCGCGGTGAGCCGGCCGACGTGGCGCAGGGCGTACCAGGCGGTCAGATGGGCGACGGGCAGTCCCGCGCCGGCGACGGGACCGAGCCCGGCCGGGACGGGGGCGACCGTGGCGGCGGGCACGGTCATGAACGAGGCGAAGGCGCCGCCCCGCAGATCGACCGCCAGCACGGGGTCGCCGGCGCGGACGTGCTCCACGTCCGCTCCGACCGCGGTGACCACCCCGGCGCACTCGAAGCCGATCCGGTACCGCACATCGCCGTCGGCGGGCAGCAGGCCCATGGTGGTGAGCACGTCACGGAAGTTGACGCCCGCGGCCCGTACCCGCAGTTCCACCTCGCCCGGCCCGGGTTCGCGCCGGCCGGTCGCGACGAGTTCCAGCCGGTCGAGGTCGCCGAGGCGGCCGGCCCGGAGCCGGAACCCGTCGGAGCCGTACCGCACGGGGCGGGTGGCGGCCGCGGTGCGTTCGGCGTCCGAGAGCGGGGCGTAGTTCAGCCGGGCGACGTGCCGGGACGGCCCGCGCAGGGCGATCTCGTCCTCGGGGGCCGCGGCGAGGAGCTCCTCGGCGAGGAGGTGCAGGCCACCGTCCGCCCGGTCGGCGTCCACGAGGGTGGCGTGCATGTCCGGGTGTTCGTACGCGAGGACGCGTACCACTCCGCGCAGGGCGCTCTGCCCGGGGTCCGCCGTCTCACCGGGTTCGACGCCGCGGGCGCCGCGTGTGACCGCGTACAGGCGCGGGGGCTCGGTGTCCGCGGCGGCCATCGCCTGGGCCGTGCCGAGCAGCCGCCGGGTACGGCGCAGCGCGTCGGTGGCCGGTTCCTCGGTGGCCCTCGGCGGGGCGCTGAGCAGCACCACGGCCCGCAGGGGCGCCGAACGGGCGGCCATGCGCTCGACGAGGGAGTCACGGAACGGTTCCAGTGGTTCGTCGCTCAGCGGGACGTCCAGGATCTCCGTCGCCGCCCCTGCCGTGCGCAGATGACCGGCGAGGTCTTCGGCGGAGCCGTCCGCCTCACCGATGACCAGCCAGTCCCCCGGCGGCGGCTCGGTGGCCACCGTACGGCGGACGGGGTGCCAGCCGGTTTCGAGGAACCAGCGGTCGACGTCGGGGGCGTCCTGCCCGGCCCGGCGGACGAACGTCAGGCCGACGATGCCCATCACCGCCCGGCCGGCTTCGTCCAGCAGGCGCACATGGCCGGTGACGCCGCCCGCGCCGGACTCGGCGATACGGGCGTGGCAGTACACGGCGGACGCGGGGTCGCCGAACATCCGCACCGCCTGCACCCGGACCGGCAGGACCAGACCCCGGCCGGGCTCCGACGCGAGTCCCGCCACCACGAGCTGGGCGCACGCGTCGACCAGGACGGGATGGACCCGCAGGGAGTGGTGGGCCGTACGTGCCGCCTCCGGGATCCGGACGCGGGCCCAGAAGCTGTCCCCGTGGCGGGAGGCGTGCAGATCCGTCAGGCAGGTGAAGGCCGGGCCGTGTTCGAGTCCGCGAGCGCGCAGACCGGCGTACACGGAAGCCGGCTCCAGGGGTACCGGATGGCGCCAGGCCAGGGTCGCGGCGGGCACGGGCGGCGGCTTCGGCGGTTCGGTGAGCCGGCGCAGCGCGGCGGTGGCGTGGCGTACCCAGCCGCCGTCGTCGCCCCGCCCGAGGATCTCGCACTCGGCCCGGTCCCCGGTGCGCATGACCACGGTGGTGCTGACCTCGGTACGCTCCGTCAGCCGCAGCAGCTCCCGGAACGCGAGGTCGGTGACCTCGACGTCGTGCGGTGCGGCGTCGAACGCCTCGCAGGCGGCGGTCAGCGCCAGGGAGTAGCAGGCGGCGCCGGGCAGTACCGGGTCTCCGTGCACCCGGTGGTCGGCCAGCCAGGGCTGGGTCGTGGTTCCGGCGTCTCCCCGCCAGGAGTGGCGGAGCGGCTCGCCGGGGACCTCGGCATGGGCGCCGGGCAAGGTGGGGCCGGCGGACGGCCCGCCGGAGGCCGCGGCTTCCGGGACGGTGTCCACCCAGTGGCGCTTACGGTCGAAGGTGATGGGCGGCACGTCGGCGAGGGCCGCGTCGCCGTAGAGCCGGGACCAGTCGACCGGCACTCCCGCGCAGTGCAGGGCGGCGAGCTGGGTCCGGAAGGTGGCCGGCTCGTCCTCGTCGCGCCGCAGCGTGGGCAGGACGACCGGATCGCCGGCCAGGCCGGTCAGGTTCTCCGAGACGGCGCGGGTGACGACGGGGTGCGGGGAGACCTCGACGTACACCATGTGCCGGTCGGCGGCCGCGGCGCGCACCGCGGCGGCGAACCGGACGGGGCGGCGCAGGTTCGCGCACCAGTACGCGGCGTCGAACTCCGGCGTCCGGCGCGGGTCGTCCAGGACCGTGGAGTAGAACGGAATCTCGGTCCGGCGAGGAGTCAGATCACTGAGTGCGGCGGCGAGTTCGTCGAGCAACGGCTCCACTTGGGGCGAGTGCGAGGCGACGTCGACGGCGATCATCCGCGCCGGTACGCCGCGCGCGTCCCACGCCGCGACCAGCCGCTCCACCTCGCCGCTCCCGCCGGCCACGACCACCTGGCCGGGCGCGGCCACCACGGCGACCGAGACCGACCCCTCGGCACCCGCGGCGGCGATGTCCGCCTCCGCCGCGGCGCGGTCCAGGCCCACGTTCGCCATGGAGCCCTCGCCGACGATGCGGGTCAGCAGCGCGGAGCGGCGGCAGATGACCCGGACGCCGTCGTCGAGCGACAGCGCCCCGGCCACGACCGCGGCCGTGACCTCCCCCATGGAGTGGCCCACCACGGCGGCCGGTTCGACACCGTGGGCCCGCCAGGTGGCGGCCAGCGCGTACTGCATCGCGAACAGCGCGGGCTGAACCAGTCCGCAGGCGCTCACCGGTTCACCGGCGCGCACCACATCGCGTACGGAGAAACCGGCCTCGGCCTCGATCAGCGCGTCGGCCTCGGCCAGGGCAGCGGCGAAGACCGGGTCGTGCTCCAGCAGGGCGCGGCCCATCCCCGGCCACTGGGAGCCGTGTCCGGAGAACACCCACACCGGCTGCCGGGAGATCGCGGCTCCCACCGCGCCCGACACCACGCCCGGGTGGGCCTGCCCGGCCGCAAACGACCGCAGGGCATCGACCAGCTCGCCGCGCGAGGACGCCGTCACCCCGAGGCGGCCACGCCCCGAGGAGCGCCGCAGGGACAGCGTGTGGGCGATGTCGCGGAGCGGCACCGGCGCGCCATCGCCCTCGAGCCAGTCGGCGAGCCGCCGCGCCGCGTCGGGCAGGACCTCCGCCGAGCCCGCGGGGACGAGGAAGACCTCGGGGGCGGCCGAGCGCCCGGACCGCCGCGGCGCGGGCAGCGGGGCCCGGGCCGCGGGTGCCGGCGCCTGCTCCAGCACCACATGGGCGTTGGTGCCGGAGAATCCGAACGAGGAGACGGCGGCCAGGCGCGACGAGGCCCGCGCGGGCCACCGCGTCAGCTCGGTGGGGACGAAGAAACGGGTCCCCTCGGCCCTGATGGCCGGGTTCCAGCGGGTGAAGTGCAGATTCGGCGGAATGAGCCCGTGCCGCAGGCACAGTACGGACTTGATCAGCCCGGTGATGCCCGCCGCCGGTTCCAGATGGCCCAGGTTGGTCTTCACCGACCCGAGGGCGCACCGGGTCTCACCTGCTCCGTACACCTGCGCAAGGCTGGCGAACTCGATCGGGTCCCCGACCGGGGTGCCCGTGCCGTGCGCCTCGACCATCCCCACCTCGCGCGGATCGACGCCGGCGCGCCCGAGCGCCTCCCGCAACAGGGCCTCCTGAGCCGCCCCCGAGGGCGCGGCGAGCCCGTCGGACCGGCCGTCCTGGTTCACCGCCGAACCGCGTACGACCGCCAGGACGCGGTCGCCGTCCCGTATGGCGTCCTCGAGGCGTTTGAGCACGACCACGCCGCATCCCTCCCCGCGGACGAAGCCGTCCGCGGCGGCGTCGAAGGTGCGGCAGCGGCCCGTCGGCGACAGCATCCCCATCCGGACGAAGGACCGCGTCGTGCGGGAGCGGAGCATGAGCGTGACGCCGCCGGCCAGCGCGACATCGCACTCGCCGCCGCGCAGGGCCTGGCACGCCAGGTGGAGTGCGACCAGCGAGGACGAGCAAGCGGTGTCCAGCGCGACGCATGGGCCCTGGAGTCCCAGCAGATAGGAGATGCGGCCGGAGGCGACGCAGTGCCCGTTCGTGAGGATCGATCCCTCCAGCTCCTGCGGCTGACCGGCGAGACGCTCCATGTAGTCGTTGTAACTGAGGCCCACATAGACGCCCGTCGAGGTGCCGCCCAGCCGGTCGGGCGGCAATCCGGAGTGTTCCAGCGCCTCCCAGGCCACTTCCAGCAGCAGCCGGTGCTGCGGGTCGAGCACGTCCGCCTCGCGGCCGGACACGCCGAAGAAGTCCGCGTCGAAGCCGGAGACATCCCCCAGATATCCGCCCCACCGGGGCACGGGCTTGCCGGGACGCGTGGCACCGGAACTCTCCGGTGCCGCGAGCTCGGCCGCCCGTTCCCGCGGCGGCTCGCCCACCGCGTCACGGCCGTCGGCCAGCAGCCGCCAGAGCGCGTCCGGTGCGTCGACTCCGCCGGGAAGCCGGCACCCCATGCCGATGACGGCGACAGGACGGCTCTCCGGCCTCGATGTGTTCTCGTGCTGGTTCACGGGGTCCTCCTTCTCGGTCTTCTCGGTCGGATCGGCGGGGGACGAGGGGCGGTGCGGGAGGACGCCTGCCGGGGACGCCTGGACGGCAGGGGCCGTGTTCCGCCCCCGTCGGCCGTCGTCGTCCTGCCGTTATACGGCGTCGTCGCTGCCCAGCAGAATGGCGCTCTTCACGCCCCCCACCTGGTAGTTGAAGCTGAGTGCACAGTCGAAATCGAGGGACCGGGTGTGCACGCCCGGGACGGGGTCGAAGGTGAGGTTGTCGGCGGGCTCCTCGCAGTTGGCCGTGGGGCACACCTCGCCGCGCTCCATCATGAGCAGGGTGAGGGCGACGCCGAGGCACCCCGCCGGGGCTCCGTTGTGGCCGAAGCAGCCTTCCTGAGAGGTCATCAGGAGATCAGCCGACGCCGGACCGTAGAGCTCCCTGATCGCGTTCGCCTCGAAGGTGGTCACGACCACATTGCCGTCGCTGCCGCCGTGCACATACGGCACCCGGCCGATGTCCCAGCGGTCCCCGAGACAGCGGCGTACGGCCGCCACCAGCTGGGAGCCGCTGTCGTCGCTCGCGAGTGGGTTGGCGAGCCCGTCACGGGTCGTGGCCTGGGCGAGCACCTGGCCGTAGGTGTAGGCATCGCGCCGGTGCGCGTGCTCCCGGCTCTCCAGGATCACCGTCGCCGAGCCCTCGCCGTGGTTGACACAGTCCGCGCGCCGGTCGTACGGCCGCATGAGCCGCTCGAAGGACGGCAGGAGCTCCGGCATGCCGTCCGACCGGATCGTCTCGTAGGTGCGCTGCGCTCCGCTCAGCAGGCGCTGGATGTTCTTGATCAGAGTGACGCTGAAGACATCGACGCCGGTCACCACCGCGATGTCGACGTCGCCCGCGGCGATCATGCGGCGGGCGTTGCCGATCTGTACGGCCGACGAGGCACAGCCGCAGGACACGGTGAAGCAGGGGCCGGTGGAGCGGGTCAGCGCGCCCTGAACCAGGGTGACGTCGGATGGCGTCACCGCCTGTTCGGCCGCCACGAACAACTCCATCGCCTCTTCGGGCGGAGTCGTCTCGGGGTCGGCCTCCAGGACCGAGAGATAGCTGTCGATGTTGGCGTCCACGCCACCACGCCCGGCGAGTATGGCGGCATGGGTCACATCGCCCGCGCGGAAGTCCAGTTGGGCGTCGGCGCAGGCTTCGACCAGTGAGACGAGCCCGAATCGGTGGGCGTTGGTGAAGTGGCGGGAGAAGAACCCCGGAACGTCCGGAAGGCGCTCGTCGAACATGGCGGGGGAGAGGTTGACGGAGCCGTAGTAGACGCTGTCGCGGGCGAGACAGGAACGCCCGCGTGAGGCGACATCCCAGAGATCCATCGCGGTGAAGACGGGCCGGCTGCCACCCGGCAGACAGAACCCCATACCGGTGACCACGGCGTCCCGGGCATTCCTGCCGGGGCCACTCGGCGATGCCGGGGCGCTCACGGCGCACATCCGGGGAAAAGAAGAATCGACATGGTGATCCCTCCGGAAAGGTCGTCGCCGCACTGCCCGCCTCCGCGGCGGGTACAGCCGGTCGTTGCCATTGCCATTGCCACGAGACGGTCATGCACGCTGGATGCACGGCCGGCGCCCGCGGTGGTCGCCCGTTGCCGGAGCCGAGAGCCCACCGGCCCGGGACAAGGCAGGTGAGCCCTCGGCGTACCCGGTCCGTGGGCAGTCGGACCGGGAGAAGCGGCCGTACACCCGAGCCTCGGACGCCGACGACGCGGCGCGGAGGACTCACGGTCCCGTCCGCCGGGCCATCCCCGCGAACAGCCCTACTCCGCGATGAAGGTGCGATAGCACCAGCGGTAAACGGGCATCAACTCATCGCCGATAGGGGCGTATTCCTGAGCGAATTCGAAATGCTCGTAGCCGCTGCCACGGGGAATCTTCACCTGCCCATCGGTCCCCCCGGGCGGTATTTCCCAGATCTCAGGAATATCGCTCGGGCCGCCCCTGAGGAGCACTAGCACCGGCTGGCGCATGGCACTCGCCTCCCAGCGCATCGGGAAGGGTGAATGCTCGCAGGCAGTCGAACTGCCGCTACATCAGTTAAGGTATACCCGCGAAAAATCCCAAAAGGAAGGCATGGGCGACGGTAAAAGGAGCAAGGGCACGCGCATTTCGATGCGTGTTTTGGGTGGGGGGTGCGATTCGAATTCTGATGCCCCGCCAGTTCGCCCGGCGCACTACCGGTAAGTCGGCCTCAAAGAAATAGGATTGTATTACGTATTGGGGGATTCCAGGCGTTGCCGCTGGGGAACCACGACGTACGTGGGGTCCTGGGAGGAGACGACACCGGCTTCGAAGACGCCGAAGCGGGTGCACAGCCCCGCGGCCACATACGCCGTGCCGGCCAGGGCCGAGGCCGCGCCGCTGCGCCGGCCCAGCAGAGAGAGCCCGGCGCCTGCCACCGTCAAGGCCTTGCTCACCTTCAGCAGCCGGCCCGGCCGGTCCGTGACGTACGGCTCGCCGACCAGTCCCAATCGCCGTTCGATCCGGTGCATCGCGGCGAGTTCCATGACCGCACCCATCACCCCCATCCGGCGCGGCGGCCGGCGGTCCGCACCCCGTACGCAGACGAGTGCGGCGCCCGCACCACTGCTCAGCGCGCTGCCGGCGAACACGAACGGCAGCTCGGGATAGGCCTCGTGCCACGCCGGCACCGCCGTGTCGGCGAGCAGCACCGCGGTGTAGGTGCACATGGCCGGCCCCAGCGCCCCGGCGCCGAGTCCGGCCAGCCGCCCCAGTCGCGGGAGCCGTCCCGTCAGCTGGGAGACGACCGACGCGGTGGTCAGTGCGGAGAAGGGCGAGAGGATCCAGGACCCCACCGACAGCGGCGATGTCGGCTTGAACACCCGGAGCATCATCAGGAACCGCTCGGGGCGGCCGAGGTCGTGGATCAGGGCTCCGACGCTGAGGAGCGAGCCCCCGGCAGCCACCCACCGGCCGCTCCTGGCCAGTTCGGGCCGACCGGTCAGCTCGGCGAGAGCCGCCATCGCCGCCGCGGCACCGGCCGTCCCGCCCAGGAACAGATACGCCGGCACGTCCGGCACGTTCCACGCGGGCGGCTTGAGGACCGGCCGGCCGTAGTACGACCGGAACTCCGCTCGCGGAACCATGGACGGCTCCCGCCGGCCGCCCGTCACGGTCGCCGTCCCACGAACGACAGGGCCACGCCCGCCGCCACGCCGACGGCCGCCGCGGCCGCGTGCCGCCACATCGACGGCAGGTCGCGGGTGGTCACCACGGGGTCCGGCGGCAGTCCGTACACCTCCGGTTCGTCCAGCAGCAGGAAGAACGCGCCGTCACCGCCGACGCCGTCCTCCGGGTCGCGGCCGTACAGCCGGGCCTCCGGCACCCCGCGCTCCCGCAACTCCGTGACCCGCCCGTCCGCCCGCTCCCGCAGCTCCTCCAGCGGGCCGAACTGGATGGAGTCGGTGGGGCACGCCTGGGCACAGGCCGGTTCCCTGCCCGCCCCCAACCGGTCGTAGCACAGCGTGCACTTGAACGCCCGGCCGTCGTCCTCCCGCCGACTGATCACGCCGTACGGGCAGGCCGGTACGCAGTAGCCACAGCCGTTGCAGATGTCCTCCTGCACCACCACGGTGCCGAACTCGGTGCGGAACAACGACCCGGTGGGGCAGACATCGAGGCAGGCCGCGTGGGTGCAGTGCTTGCACACATCACTGGACATCAGCCAGCGCACCCCGGGCTCCTCCACGGCGGAGGTCTGCTCCGGCGCGCCGACCGTGGGCATGCCCAGATCGACCGGCGGCTGCTGCTGCCGTGGCGCCACCGTCTGCTCGATGAACGCCACATGCCGCCAGGTATTGGCCGACAGGGCGCCCGTGTTGTCGAAGGAATGCCCCAGCAGGTCCAGGTCGGCGGATTCCGGCGGAAGGAGGTTCCACTCCTTGCACGCCACCTGGCACGCCTTGCAGCCGATGCACAGGGAGGTGTCCGTGAAGAAGCCCATCCGCGGCGGATGCGTGTCCGGGTACCCGGCGTCGGCGCTGGGATCGGCCAGCGGGCCGGACCACCGGTTGCTGTCTGCTGTCATGACGGGGAATCTCCCTCACTCGGCCGTAGGGGTCCGGAGCCGTCGGCGATACCGGCGCGCCGACGGTAGTCCGCCACGTAGTCCAGGAGCGCGGGGCCGCGCGGACGCCGGCCCGGACGGATGTCGCAGGTCGCCGCTTTGGACTCCTGGATGTGCACATTGGGGTCGAGCGCCACGGACAACAGCTCGTTCGCCGCGTCACCGGTGGACAGCCCGTTGGGACCCCAGTGGTAGGGCAGCCCGACCTGGTGGACCGTGCGCCCCCGGACCCGCAGCGGCTTGATGCGCTCGGTCACCACGACCCTCGCCTCGATCGCCGTGCGCGCGGTGACGATGGTCGCCCACCCCAGGTGCTCCAGCCCCCGCTCGGCCGCCAGAGCGGGGGAGACCTCGCAGAAGAACTCCGGCTGGAGCTCGGACAGATAGGGCAGCGTACGGCTCATGGCGCCGGCCGTGTGGTGCTCGGTGAGCCGGTACGTGGTGAAGGGGTAGGGGAACACCGCGCTGCGGACCGGGTGGTACGGGTTGGCCGGGTGCGCGTACGTTTCGAGCGACGGATTGACCTGCTGCCGGTACAGCGGGTTCTCCACCGGCGACTCGAACGGCTCGTAGTGCGCGGGCAGCGGACCGTCGGCCAGCCCCGCCGGGGCGAACAACCAGGCCCGTCCGTCGCTCTGCATGATGAACGGGTCGGTGCCGGCCAGCGCGGCCTCCGCCCGTGCCCCGGGCGGTGGCTGGTAGCCGGGCGGCTTCCGGGCTTCGAAGTCGGGGACGTCCTCCCCGGTCCACTGGCCCTGCTCCGCGTCCCACCACACGTACCGCTTGCGCTCGCTCCACGGCCTGCCCTCGGGGTCGGCGGACGCCCTGTTGTAGAGGATGCGGCGGTTCGCCGGCCAGGCCCACGCCCACGCGGGGGCGACCCAGCTCTGCTCACGGCCGGGCGTGCGGTTCGCCGCCTGGTTGTGGCCACCGGCGCGGACCCCGCAGTAGATCCACACCCCGCAGGAGGTGGATCCGTCGTCGCGCAGCTGGGTGTACGAGGACAACGGCCCGTCGGGGCCGGAGCCGTTGATCTCGGCGAGCACGGCCTCGGCGCTCGGCTCGTCCAGCGGGCCCTCCGTCGGATAGTCCCAGGTGAGGTCGAGCAGCGGGCCGTCGCGGGGATCCGTCGAACCCGCGAGTCTCTCCCGGACCAGACGGCCGAGGTGGTAGGAGAACCACAGGTCGCTGCGGGCGTCTCCGGGCGGGTCGACGGCCTTGTGGTGCCACTGCACGAGCCGCTGGGTGTTGGTGAAGCTGCCGTCCTTCTCGGTGTGGGCGGCGGCCGGCAGGAAGAAGACCTCGGTCGGGATCTCCTCGGTCCGCAGTTCACCGGTCTCGATCTCGGGCCCGTCCTTCCAGAACGTCGCGCTCTCGATGAGCTGGAGGTCCCGCACCACCAGCCAGTCGAGATTCGCCATGCCCAGCCGTTGCAGCTTGGCGTTGGCCGAGCCGACCGCCGGGTTCTGCCCGACCAGGATGTAGCCCTTGCACTCTCCGGAGATCTGGTTCAGCACGGTCTGATAGGTGCCGTGGGGACCGCTCAGCCGGGGCAGATAGTCGAAGCAGTAGTCGTTCTCCTCGGTCGCCGCCTCCCCCCACCAGGCCTTCAGCAGACTCACCACATACGAGCGCATATGACCCCAGTACCCGGTCGTACCGGAGTCGGCGGCCACGAACGCGCCCAGGTCCTGGTGCTGGTGGACGTGGGGCATCGGGATGTAGCCGGGCAGGAGGTCGAACAGGGTCGGGACGTCCGTGGAGCCCTGGATGCTGGCGTGCCCCCGGAGCGCGAGGATCCCGCCGCCGGGCCGGCCGATGTTGCCCAGCAGACTCTGCAGGATCGAGGCGGTACGGATGTACTGCACACCGACGGTGTGCTGGGTCCAGCCGACCGAGTAGCAGAACGCCGTCGTCCGCTCCCGGCCGGAGTTCGTGGTGAGTGCCTCGGCCACCCGGGCGAACAGCTCCCGCGGAATCCCGCACACGTCCTCGACCAACTCGGGTGTGTAGCGGGAGAAGTGGCGCTTGAGCACCTGGTAGACACAGCGCGGGTGCTGCAGTGTCGGGTCCGTCGTCGGCTTGGCGGGCACGGCCGGCCCGCCCGCGCCGTACTGCTCCGCCCGGGCGGTGTCCCGGAGCCCCTTGCCCCCGTGCTGCTCGGCCGTCGCGCCCGGCTCTCCCGGCTCCCTCCACCGGTCCCGGACGCCGGCCGCCGCGGCGGGCTCAGCGCCCTCGTACATCCATGTCCCGGTGTCGTAGTGGCGGCCGTCCGGGTCGTAGCCGGAGAACAGGCCGTCCAGGTCCTCCGTGTCGGCGAAGTCCTCCCGCAGAATGGCCGACGCGTTGGTGTACGCCACCACGTACTCGCGGAAATCCTTCCCGGTGCTGAGCACATGGTTGATGAGGGCGCCGAGGAAGGCGATGTCCGAGCCGGCCCGCAGCGGCACGTGCACATCGGAGACCGCGCTGGTGCGGCTGAACCGGGGATCGATGTGGATGACGGTCGCGCCCCGGGCCTTGGCCTCCATCACCCACTGGAACCCGACCGGATGGCACTCGGCCATGTTCGAGCCCTGGATCACGATGCAGTCGGCGTTGGCCAGGTCCTGCTGGAACGTCGTGGCTCCGCCGCGACCGAACGAGGTTCCCAGACCGGGAACGGTGGAGGAGTGTCAAATACGCGCCTGGTTCTCGATCTGGATCGCGCCCATCGCCGTGTAGAGCTTCTTCAGCAGGTAGTTCTCCTCGTTGTCCAGCGTCGCTCCGCCCAGGCTCGCGATGCCCAGGGTGCGGCGGGCGGAGGCGCCGCCGAACGACTCCTGCCAGGTCTGCCGGCGTGTCTCGATCACCCGGTCGGCGATCATGTCCATCGCCCGGCCCAGCGGGAGGCGCTCCCACTCGGTGGCGTGCGGACGGCGGTGGAGCACGGTGTCGACGCGGGTGGGGCTGGTCACCAGCTGTTTGCTGGCCGAGCCCTTCGGACACAGGCGGCCGCGGGAGATCGGGGAGTCCGGGTCCCCCTCGATCTGGGTGACCTTCTCGTCCTGGACATAGACCCGCTGGCCGCAGCCCACGGCACAGTACGGGCACACCGACCGTACGACCCGGTCGGCCTGCTCGGTACGGGCCGTCAGCCGTTCGCTGCCCCGCGAGCGCGCTGCCGCTCCTCGCCCCAGGACATCGTCTCCGGTGAGCTGGCGGTACACCGGCCAGCCCTCGATCCACTGCCGCACGCCCACGGCGATCTCCCGCCTCGTGCCGTATCCGTCCGCATCAGTGCAGGGTGTCCGTTGCGGCCACGGTAATCCTGCGCGGGGAGCGCCGCATGCCGGGAGGTGTGCGGCTGGTGTGCTGCCGCGAGCGCTCGTGCCGTGCCGGTATGTGCCGGTGCCGGTGCCGGTGCCGGTGCCGGGCCGTGCCTGCGGCTGCGCCTGTGGTTGCGCCGGTGCCCCTTGTCGTGGGGGTGTCCCTGTCCGGTGGCACCGGGGGCGTCAGGGCCCGCCCGGTCCGGCAGTGGGGGACCGACGCACCCGGTGTGTGCTGTCCGGCAGCCGCTCGGTGATCCCCCGACGGTCCAGGAGCTCCAGCAGCGGTACGGCGACCCGGCGCGTGGTCCCCAGTGCCTGCCGGGCCTGGCTCAGGGTGAACGGCTGGGGCAGCAGGGCGAGCAGCTCCCCCGCCCGGGTCTCACCGCCGGGCAGCAGAACGACCCCCTCGGCCACCTTCAGCAGCCGCCCCGCACGGACCGCCGCGGCCAGCTCCCGGGGGCCGAGCCGCAGCGCCGCGAGCCGGTCGGCGTCGGGCGCCGCGAAGGGAGAACCGCTCAGTTCGGCGGTCAGTTCGGCCACCGCGGTCTCCACCGGTGGGGGCAGCGCGGCACGCTGGTCCCGCGCGCCCACCCGTCCGTCCACGACCACCAGCGACGCGGCCCCGGCGAGCCGTTCCGCCACCCCGGTCGTCGGCAGCCCCAGCCGCTGCCGTACGACCTCCACGGGCACCCCGGGCTCCAGCGGGTGCCCGACGCGCCACCGGTCGACCAGCCCGCGGAGCTCGCCCGGGAGTTCGCGCCAGGACCCTGGGTCGGCGTGCCATCCCTCACCCACCGGCTCGCCCACTGCGGGCAGCCCCATGGCGCGCAGCTCGCCGGGGGTGGCGAACCGCTGCCGCCCGAGCAGCGCGTCGGCCAGCGCGCCCGGCCCCGCCCCGGCGAGCCGGGTCAGCTCCGCGCCGCGCCGCCGTGCCGCACCCCGTCGGCGCAGCTCGGGCGGCCGTACATCGAGCACCTCCACACCGGCCGCGACACGGTGCAGCCCCGGATCGCGCAGCAGCGCACGGTCGCCGACCCGCAGCGGCAACGGACGGGCCAGGCGAAGCCGGGCGATGTCCGCGTCCAGGGGC
>NZ_JBQQBW010000135.1:0-16419 GCF_052245415.1 Streptomyces sp. 8N706
GGCAGGCAGGAAGATCGCCGCACAGTCCGCGAGGGCCTGCCCGGGGGAGGACTGCGTCCGCACCACCGTCTCCCACCCCTTGCGCCGTGCTCCTGCTGTCCTGCCGAACCGGCCTGCCAGTCTACGGCGGCCCGCTCCGGTCTGTCCGCCGGACGTCACTGCTGCTGAGCTGCCCGGGGGCGGCCGCCCGGGCAGCTGACCCCGGGCGGCCGCCCACTGAGGGTGACAGGGCCCGCAGCTGATCACCATGACGCCCCGGTTGCCGGGCTCTCGCACGGCTGCGGCGAACCTCAGGCGACCCGGAAGCCGTCGCCTTTCAGCTGAGTGACGAAGGCGGACCACGCTTCCGTGGAGAAGAGCAGAGCGGGACCGTGCGGGTCCTTCGAATCCCGAACAGGAACGACGCCAGGGACACCGTCGGCCACCTCGACGCAGTCTCCGCCGTTCTGGCCGCTGTAACTGCTCTTACGCCACACGGCGCCCGTCAGGCTCGTTGCGCTCATCATGGGTTCACCCCTTCGTGACGACCTCAGACGGCCCGGAAACCGTCGCCCTTCAGCTGAGCGACGAAGGCGGACCACGCTTCCATGGGGAAGAGCAGAGCGGGACCGTGCGGATCCTTCGAATCCCGAACAGGAACGACGCCAGGGACACCGTCGGCCACCTCGACGCAGTTTCCGCCGTTCTGGCCGCTGTAACTGCTCTTACGCCAAGCCGAGCTGGGCACGCTGCTTCCGCTGATCATGGGTTCAGTTCCTTCGCCACGGAGGCAATGAGGTCGATTGACGCGCTTGGGGACAGGGCGTCAGCCCTGATCAGATCATAGGCGTACCGGTGCTCTTTGACGTCCGCCGGATCGGCCAGAATGAGGCCTCGAATGCGGCCGTCCACGTACACCACGTCCGGTCCCTCATCGAGGGTGAGCCCCGCGAACGGACCGTCCATGCTCGCGTGTGCACCGACGTCGTACGGGACGACCTGCACCACGACATGAGGGTGCTGGGCGGACTCGACCAGCCTCTGCAATTGCTGAGCCATGATGAGCGGCCCGCCGACCGCGCGGCGGAGCACGTTTTCGTCCAGTACTGCCCAGAGTTTCGGGGGATTGTCGCGCTCCAGGATGTGCTGTCGCGTCATCCGGGCTGCCACCAAGTCCTCAGCGTTGGGCAGTCGAGCCGGAGCGAACAGGGCCCCTGCGTAGGACTCGGTCTGCAACAACCCTGGTACCACCTGGACCTCGAATGACCAGATCTCGGCGGCAGCCTCCTCAAGCTCGACGTACGGCCTAAACCACGCCGGGTAGGCGTTCTTGATCATTACCGGCCACAGTCGCTCGAAGAACCCGTCCGTGCCGAGCGCAGAGTCGAGCAGGACCGCCAGGTCGTCCTTCGGTACCCGCTTCGCTGATTCGATCTTGCTCAGCAGAGACGGCGCGCAGTGCACGACTTTCGCCAGTTCCGACTGGGAGATGCCCGCCGCTTCACGCCGTAGGCGCAGCTCCGCTCCGAAGAACGCGAGCGTCGACGACGTGGGGTCGAACAAGGGATCAAGTTCGCTTTCAGCAGCCATGGTTGGCCTCCGGTCTTGACAGCCGCTCCGTCACAGCTCCACCCCTGGTGAGCGTAGCGCCACTCCGCGACGCTGGTGACACGGAACGTAATCGACCACACCCAAGTGCCGTGTTGGGACTTACCAGGAAGGGCGCACACGATGACGACGAGCGCTGAGCGCAGGGCGGCGGCCGAGAAGATCAGGGGGGCGGAAAGCGCCTGTGACCAGTTGCGCTCCGCGCTGGCCGGGGTCGGCGTGAAACTGCCGTCGCTCCATGTCGACCTGGCCTCGTGCACAGGGGACTCTCCACGGCCGCTGGTCGACCTCGGGCGCTGCAACGTCGAGACCGCTGTCACCTTGGCCACGGCTCTGCGGCGGTGCGAGCCGTGACCGAGATCGAGCCGGGCGCGATCGTGATGGACATCGTCAAGGGCGCGCTGGCCGAGGTCCGTTCCGTCCACGGCGACTGTCTGCACCTGGCGCGGCCGAGCGGAGTCTCCTGGCAGGCCGAGGCGCGCGATGTCCGCCTGGCGACCGATGCCGAGGCGTTGAGCATCAAGGTCGCTGTCGCCAATCACAACAGCCGGGGGAAGTGGGGACGCTGAGCGCCGACGCCACAGCCACCGCACCCCCTACCGAACCCAACATCGCCACCGCCACCGCCCGTCGCACCCGATGAGCCCCCGCCCCCTGCCGGAGAGACCTCGCCATGGCTGCCCCCTGACCATGGCCGCCTCCGGCAGGGGTGCGGGCCCAAGCACCCGCCCGTAAGCCACTTCGGCGGAGTCCCGTACAGCCTGCTTCCGCGCACGCGGAACTCGGGGCAACCGACGAGGGGTTCCAACGGCCCCCACGCAGCCCGGCCCCCGCCCGACCGCAGTCCGACCGCGCCCGACCGAAGCCCCTGGACCGCGCACCCGGCGACGCCTCAGCTTTACGGGTATATCTCCTGACTCTTGCCGCCAGGCCGAGGTGTCTGCAACACTCCCGCCCCCGGCGTAGTTTGTTCGCCGTTCAACTGGGGGGCCGGTTTCGTGAACACGCACCTAACGTGGCACGGGCTCGTACATGTGCGGGGTTCCGGGCCGCCCTGCACTCACGAGGCATCGAGCGCACCCGCCGGGTCCTCTCCGCGCACGACCGCCCACGGTCGACGGCGCCGACCGGCGCGACCTCACGGCACCGGTGAGCTGACCCCGCGTGGTCACCGGCAACGACCGGAAACCGCTGATCGTACGAGTCGTTCCGAGCAAGAGCAGTGACGAGGAGTGGAGTCCCCATGTGCCTGCACATTCCGCCCGTCCTCTGGGACCGCCGTTGTGCCGCTGATCTGCTCCGCAGCTACTGGGGCACCCACTGGGACGGTTCCCCTGTCTACACCGGGTCCCGCTTCGAGCGGCTCGCCGGAGGTGGTGACCGGTCACCGACCGAGAACCACTTCACGGCCGACGACGTGGTCGCCGTGGCGGCACTCGGCGTCAGCATCCCGGCACCGGCCGCGCTGCGTCTGCTGGAGCCGGACCGTCCGGATCACTTCAGCGGGCTCCTCGCCCAGTTGCCCGTCGATGTCGATCTGGCCGACGCCGACGACGACTTGATCGGGGAGAAGGGATGGGGGTGGAGGCTGTGGGAGCTCCTTCGGGGACTGAACGGGATCGGACCGGTCAGCGCGGGAAAGCTCCTGGCCCGTAAACGACCACATCTCTTCCCCGTCTACGACTCAGTGATCAAGCGGGTGTTCGACCGCCCTGAAGAGGACCTGCTCTTTTGGGTGGACGTGCAGTGCGAATTGCGGAAGGACAACCGGCGTCTGGTCAACCACCTCGAGGACGTCCGTGACGCTGCGGGCATCGGCGACGACATCTCCGTCCTGCGCGTGCTGGACACCATGGCCTGGCGGCACGGCAAGAAGACCATGGCGCCGCCCGGGGCGAGCGCCGGGAAGCGGGGATGAGCGGATCGCCGAGGAATTCCCACAGTGACCGGCACCTGCCCGGGACGCGGCGTCATGCGCTGAACGTCCGCGGCGAACAGGCAGGCCGCCCTATGGCGTCACGTGGCGCGGCGCCGGCCGGTGACCTTGGAGGCCGGGAGACGGCCCGCCTTGGACCTGCCCGTCATGGTGTCGCCGTCGACGGTCATGTCGAAGGAGAGGTTCAGGCGCAGGGGCTTGGTGATGGACTGGTACCAGGTCAGACGGTCGCCGGCCAGGAGCACATTGCTGAGGGCGACTTCCTCGCCGGAGCCGTGAGCGGTGCCGTTCAGAACGCCGTCCTCGGTGTGCAGGTCGAGGACGGCCTTCATCGTGCCGATCGGCGTGGAGATGGCGAGGTCCCAGGTTCCTTCGACGGACATGCGGATGTTCCTGACTACGAGAGCGGGCGGGGGGTGTGGTGCTCGGCGGGTCACAGGGCGGCGGGGACGAGTCCGTGGTCGCGCCAGACGACGCCGCGGCGTTCGTAGGCGAACAACTGCTCGACAGCATGGGCGATTTTCGGTCCCAGTTCCCGCTCCAGCAGGTAGAGGCCGAGATCCAGGCCGGAGGTGACGCCGGCGCCGGTGACGAGGTCGCCGTCGTCGACGATGCGGGCGTGGACGGCCGTGCTGCCGGTGGCGTCGAGGAGGTCCATGCCCATGTGGTGGGTGGTGGCGCGACGGCCTTCGAGCAAGCCCGCCATGGCCAGGATGAGGGAGCCGCCGCACACGGTGGTCATCGTCAGCCCGGGGCGCTTCATCCCGGCCTCGAGCAGGTGCGGCAGCTCGGTCTCAAGGGCGCGGCCGAGCAGCACGGTGATGCTCTCGTCACCGTGTCCGCCGGGGGCGGTGTCGTTGTCGTCGTCTTCTGTGACGCGGCCGGAGGCCCCCGGGACCATGATCAGGTCAGCCCGCTCCGGGTCCAGCCGGGCGGTGGCCTTGAGGCTGAGGCCGCCGGTACCGCCGACCACCTCGCGCGGGCCTTCGGCGGAGACGAGCTCCACGGTCAGTGCCCCGGCGGACGCGGTGCCGCCGGCGTGGAGAACCTCGAAGGGTGCGATCACGTCGAGCGGATCGAAGCCGTCGAACAAGACAACCTGCGCATGCATACGAGTCATTTTCCTTTCTGGAGGCCATGCCGTTTTCTGGAGGCCGTGCCCGTCCCTGCTGGGACCCACAGCCGACGCTAGTCAGCGGATCCGTCCGCACCCAGTGGCAGGAGTGCCAACTTCCAACGGGATATCGCCACCCAGGGAATCTGGCAGCCACTGCCTCGGGATGAGCTCCTGAACTGGGGAGATGGCATCCAAGGAAGAGGGGCGGAATTACTCTGGCACCTGACGTTGTGGTCATGCGCGCAGGAACTGCCGATGGCAGCGAGACCTCGGCGTTCGTCGCCGACGCCGCCGTGTGCGCCGCCCCACCTCACGTACGCATCCCCGCCCGGGCCGACCGCTGCCTCGCTCCCCCGCAGGGAAGGCGGCTGTCCGGGAAGCCCTCGGTGGCGATCAACGGGGCGTAGGTTGAGGACATGGTGGGGACCGAAGCCGCTGCGCGGCCGCCGGAAGACCAGGACGACGACGGGGGATCAGGCACGGGCCGAGGCGGGCCGGCGCGCTCGTCCCTCGTCATGGCGCTGGGGACGATGGTGTCACGGGCCACGGGGCTGATCCGGCTGGTCCTTCAAGGGGCGGCGCTCGGGTCAGGGCTGCTGGCCGGCACGTACAACACCGCCAACATGGTGCCGATGAGCCTGTACACCCTGCTCATCGGCGGCGCGCTGAACGCCGTACTCGTGCCCCAGCTGGTCCGGGCCCGAGTCGAACAACCCGACGGCGGACGGGCCTACGAGCAGCGGCTCGTCACCCTCGTCCTGAGTGTCCTCGCCATCGGCACTGTCCTGGCGGTCTGGGCCGCCCCGCAGATCGTCGGCCTCTATATGACCGACTCGCCAAGCCACCATGCGGCGTTCGAACTCACTGTCACCTTTGCCCGCTTCCTGCTGCCGCAGATCTTCTTCTACGGGGTTTTCAGCCTGCTGGGCCAAGTGCTCAATGCCCGCGGACAGTTCGGGGCAATGATGTGGACGCCCGTCCTCAACAACATCGTGCTCATTGCGATGTTCGGCCTCTATCTCGGCCTGCTCACCGTCCCGGACACGGTCGAAGAGATCACCGCGGCCCAGGTGCGCCTGCTCGGCATCGGCACCACGATCGGCATCGCGCTGCAGGCCGTCGCCTTGATCCCGTACGCCCGCGAGGCGGGCTTCCGCTTCCGGCCCCGTTTCGACTGGCGCGGCACCGGACTGCGCAAGAGCATCACTGCCGCGCGCTGGACGCTTCTGTTCGTCCTCACCAACCTGGTCGCCCTGACCGTGGTGACGCACTACGCCAACGCCGCCGACCAGGCGCTGCCCAAGGCCGGCGTGGGCTACACCGCCTACACCTACGCGCAGTCCATCTGGAGCCTGCCGCAGTCGATCGTCACCGTCTCCCTCGTCACCGCGCTGCTGCCGCGGATGAGCCGGGCGGTGACCGATCACCGCCTCGACGACGTACGCGACGACCTGTCCCGCGCCATACGCGTCAGCGGTGTCGTCATCGTGCCGACGGCCTTCTTCTTCCTCGCCTTCGGCCCCCGGATATCAGCGCTGCTGTTCGCACACGGTGCGGCGGACACCGCCTCGGCCCAACCCCTGGGACAGATGCTGCAAGCCTTCGGACTCGGGCTCATCCCCTTCTCCGCGCAGTATCTGCTGCTCCGTGGTTTCTACGCGTTCGAGGACACCCGGACACCGTTCTGGATGGCCCTGTGGATCGGGACCGTCAATATCGCCCTCGCCACCGCCTGCCACCTGCTGTTGCCCCCGCGCTGGGCGGTCACCGGCATGGCAGCCGCCTATACGGTCTCCTACGCCGTCGGTCTGCTGATCACCGCGGCGAGGCTGCGGCGGCGCCTCGAGGGCAGGCTGGACGGCAAACGACTCAGCCGCACCTACGGCAAACTGACCGTCGCCGCCCTGGCCGCCGGAACGCTGGGCTGGACCGTGGCCCGCCTCAGCTCGACGGCGGTCCCTGCGACCGCCTGGTCCGCCGTATTGACGTTGACCGCCGGCGGCACGGTCATGGCCGTCCTGTTCCTGCTGCTCGCCCGCGTCTTCCGAGTCGGCGAACTGCAGAGCCTGCCGGTCCTGAAACGACTGCCGCTGCTATGAGTCGTCTGCGAGGCACGTCGGGTATTCCGCGCCACCCCTGAGCGTCTGCGGCCACCTGGTGCGGCGCGGCACACCCCACTGCGGGGGCACCTCCCTTGCCATGGCGTCAGCCGGACGGCCACGAGCTCGTATGTCCTCTCGGTAGACCGGAGGAGCTACTGGGGTTGCTCAGCAAGCGTTTTGATGCCGCGCAGCGTGTCCTGGATGCCGGTGCGCAGGTCCGCGAGTCGGCGCTGGACGATCGCCTCCTCGCGCTCCGGCAAGCGGTCGATCGCCAGACTGAGTCCGGAACGGCCGGGCCCGAGCCGCGCGCCGTGCCGCAGCCGGACGCCGCCGGACTCGGGCTCGAGGGCGAACCGCCACGTGGCCATCGGGGTCGCCGGGTCGGCCGTGCCTCCGCCGAACCGACCGTCGGGGTCCACCACGGCCCAGCCGAACGTACGCGGGGCCTCCAGCTCGACCACGTACGAGACGGTCCGCCACTCACCCAGCACCGCGTTGTGGTTGTGGCCCTCGAAACGGGCGCCCACCGCCGGGCGGTCGGCACCGTCCAGCCACCGCACCCGCTGCAGCTCCGGGCTGAACCGGGCGGGTAGTTCGACGCTGGTCACCAGCTCCCACACCCGGGCCGGATCCGCCTCGACGTTGACCTCGCACTCCACCGCCGGCCCGTCCGCGTACCGCACGCCACTGCCCCTTCCCCCTCAACCTGCTACTCCCCGGTAAGTATGCCCGACCTACCGGTGCAGGAGGTGATCGACGAGGAAACCGGTGCCGGAAGGACGCATGTGCCGTAACGGTGGTCGAGAACTCGGTTCGCCCGGCCGGTGGTCCGCGTTTGGCTCGGCCCTCGAAAGTCTGGCTGACCGTCGGAGCGGGGGACGTACGGCATGGCGCCGGGTGTCGTCATGGCGAGAGACTCCCGCCGTGATCCGAGCCGATGTGCGACGTCGGCAGGAGCGCGTGCTACAGAGCGGCGGGTCGGTACGTGAGCAGGACATTGCCCGAGCTGAAGGGTCGGGTCTTCAGTAGCTCCAGGCCGATCCTCTCCTCCGCGGTCCTGAAGAGCGACTTGCCGGCGCCGAGGGCGACCGGGTTCACCATGATCCGCAGCTCGTCGACGAGGCCACTCCGCATGAGGTTCACCGTGAGGTGGGAGCTGCCGAGGATCAGCATGCCCTTGCCCGGCTGCTGTTTGAGCCAGGTGAACTCCTCGACGGCTTCCTTGACGATGCGTGTGTTCGCCCACTCGGCCTGGTCGAGCGTCCGTGAGACGACGATCTTGGAGGCGCTGTTCATCGTCGACGCGACCATCGGATCATTCTGCTCCGCCTCGGGGGTCGGCCAGTATCCCGCCATCAGCTCGTAGGTGACGCGGCCGAAAACGAGTGTGTCGGCTTCGTCGAGCTGCGCCAGCGCGAACTCGTTGAACTCGGCATCGACCACCGGCCAGTCGAATTCCTGGTCGGGGCCTTCGTAGTAGCCGTCGACGGTCGACACCAGAAACGAGAGGATCTTTCGCATCGCAACTCCCTGTGATCGTTGTTGCGGCTGTCCCCTGCGCCCATGCGAGCGCCCGTCGCAGGAGGGGGGCGGGGTCGGCGGCTGAATCTCTGCATCCCTCGCTCCTCACCATGATGAGCGAGCGCACCCGGAACGTCTTCCCGGGCCCTCCCCGACCCTCTGGCGGGGCCGAGTCCGGGAGCTGGACCGGGTACGCCGCCGCGCCACCGCAAGCCAAGCCTGGGCGGCGTGCCCCCGCAGGCCGCGGAGGGCAGAGCGCGCGGACGCCGGGCCCGGAAGGGCGGGGTTCGGCGGACGCCGGGCCCCGAAGGGGAAGCGTCCGCGGACGCTGGGCCCTCAAGGGGCGGGGGCGGCGGAGGCCCGGCCCTTATAGGTCGGGGCTCGCGACGCCGCGCCCTTATAGGTCCGGGCGCCCCTGGCCGTACACGACCGACGGAGGGATGCTGGAGGAGGAGATGAATGGCCATGCGTACCGGCAGTGAGCCCTCGGAAGCACGGAGTCCGCTGCGCCTGAGGATGGGGCTGGCCGCGTGGGGCCTGCTCTGGGCCCTCGCCGGCACGGTGATCTTCGCTGAGCTCAGCCGGATCGGGTGGGCCGTGGCGTGCGGGGTGATCGCACTGCTGGCAGCCGTGGACGTGGTCGTGGTCGCACATCGCATGCACCAGGGGCCCCACTGGCAACCCGGCCGGAACATCCCTCCGTACCGGCCGATCAATAGGCGTTGAGCCGGTAGCGGCCCCGTATCGATCCGGCTCCGGGCGCCTGTCCGCGATGCTCGATCAACATGCGGTGAGCCCAGGGCGTTTCCCAAGCCAGGACGTCAGGAGCGGTCGCCGAAGCGGGCTTCCTCGACGAAGTCCGGGCGCGGGTCCAGCGCGGCCGCCAGGCGGAAGTGGCGCTTGGCCTCGTCCGGACGATTCGCACGCTGCAGGGTGCGTCCCAGGGCGAAGTGGGCAAAGGCGTTGTCCGGTTCCCGCTCCAGCACGAGCTGGAACTCCAGCTCTGCGGAGCGGAGTTGGGCGCAGTGGAAGAAAGCGCGGGCACGCAGGAGTCGGGCGGCGGTGTTCTCGGGATGGGCGGAGATCACCGGGTCCAGCAGCTTCACCGCACCCTGCGGGTCGCGGGCGGCGAGCAGGTGCTCCGCGGCGCGGTAATCGATGACGTGCGTCTCGGGGGTGCGCTCGGGCACGGTCCTCTCCTATCCCAGCGGCGTGTCGTGCGGGCCTCGCTGCCGCACAACAAGGACGCCTGCCACAGCATTCCCCGCGAGCACTGCGCTGAACATGACAACCGCCTCCCAACGAGCAGCCGCCGCCCTCCCCCTCCGGCGCTTGTCAGTCGCGAGCGGCCGACGCGCGCTCCCGCAGCTCCGCCCAGACCCTTCCCACCTGTACCTCCAGTGCCTCCAGCGAGCCGTCGTTGTCGATCACCAGATCGGCGACCTTGAGGCGCTCCTCGCGAGACGTCTGGGCGGCCATACGGGCGCGGGCCTCGGACTCCGTCATCCCCCGCAGCCGTACCAACCGGTCGAGCTGGGTCTCCGGGGCCACATCGATGACCACCACCAGGTCGTACAGCGACGCCAGGCCGTTCTCGGCCAGAAGCGGCACATCGTGGACGACGATGGCGTCCGGGCCCGCCGCGGACTCCAGCTCCGCCGACCGGGCGCGGACCAGCGGATGCACGATGGCGTTCAGGGCCCGCAGCCGCTCGGGGGCGTTGAAGACGATGCCGCCCAGCTTGGGGCGGTCGAGCGTGCCGTCCTCCGCCAGGACCTCCGCGCCGAACGCCGCGACCACCGCCGCCAGTCCGGGCGACCCGGGCACCACGACCTCCCGCGCGATCTTGTCCGCGTCCACGATCACCGCGCCGTACGACGCGAGCAGCCGAGACACCTCGCTCTTGCCGGATCCGATTCCGCCCGTCAGGCCCACCTTCAGCATGAGGTCAGACTAGAAGACCACTGCCGGAGCGGATCAGCCGCCGTCGCCCTCCCGCTCCGCGAGGAAGCGTTCGAACTCCTGGCCGAGCTCATCCGCGGAGGGCAGCTGAGAGGGTTCGGCGACGAGGTTGCCGCGGGTCTGGGCGCCCGCCACCGCGTCGTACTGATTCTCCAGCCCCCGGACGAGCGCGACCAGCTCGTCGTCGCCCTCCCCGATCTGCCGGTCGATCTCCGTCTGGGTGAGGTGCGCCTCCGTACGCAGGGCGTGGGCCACGCTCGGCAGAACCAGACCGGTCGCCGCCGTGATCGTCTCCAGCACGGTCAGCGCCGCGTCCGGATACGCCGAACGGGCGATGTAGTGCGGAACGTGTGCGGCCACGCCAAGAACGTCATGACCCGCCTCCGCCAGCCGGAACTCGACGAGTGACTCGGCGCTCCCGGGCACCTGCGCCTCGTCGAAGAAGCTCTGGTGGCCGGGCATCAGGTCGATGCGATTGCCGTGCGGGGTGATCCCCACCGGACGGGTGTGCGGTACGCCCATGGGGATGCCGTGGAAGTTCACGGAGAGGCGTACGGCGAGCCGCTCCACGATCTGCCGCACGGCGGCGGCGAAACGCTCCCACTCCACATCCGGCTCAGGGCCGGTGAGCAGCAGAAAGGGCGCGCCGGTGGCGTCCTGCACGAGATGCAGTTCGAGCTTGGGGACCTCATACGAGGTCCAGCGGTCGCGCTGGAACGTCAGCACGGGACGCCGGGCCCGGTAGTCGACGAGCCGGTCGGCGTCGAAGCGGGCCACGGTCTGGCGTGGCAGTCCGTCGAGCAGCCGCTCCACGATCTGGTCACCGGTCTCCCCGGCGTCGATGTATCCGTCGAAGTGGTAGAGCATGACGAGCCCCGCCGTGTCCTGGGCGATCGCCACGTCCGCCACAGCGAGCCCCTTGGGCTCCCATGCGTACAGATCCTGCGGATCAAGCACCGTAATCGTGCCTCCCTCGTGTCCAACAGCGCCAACACACCACGATCCAAAGGCATTCCCCCGCAGCCCGAACCGTCCCGGCTGTCTGTCCTCCTGTCCACGCGCGCCCACCGGGAACGCTCGGTCTGTCCGACCCCCGCCCCCGCCGCGGACGCACTGGCCGGCGGGCCGCCGCGGACACCGGTCCGCCCGGGAAACGCGGTAAGGCCCGCTCCCCAGGGGGAGCGGGCCTTACCGTTTCAGCTCTTCGGCTGTCCGCTACCGGAGCGGTACGTCAGGAGCAGAGCGTCAGCTCTGGCCGCCTGCCAGCTTCTCGCGGAGCGCGGCCAGCGCCTCGTCCGACGCCAGAGCGCCGGAGTTGTCCGCCGACTCCGAGGAGTACGAGCCACCGCCGCCGGCGTTGCCGCCGCCGGTGCCACCGGCCGGAGCGGCAGCGCCCTCGGCCGCGGCCTGCTCGTCGGCCTCGCGGGACTTGATGACCTGCGCCTGGTGCTGCTCGAAGCGGACCTGCGCCTCGGCGTACTGGCGCTCCCACTCCTCGCGCTGCTTCTCGAAGCCCTCGAGCCAGTCGTTGGTCTCCGGGTCGAAGCCCTCGGGGTAGATGTAGTTGCCCTGGTCGTCGTACGAAGCGGCCATGCCGTACAGCGTCGGGTCGAACTCGACCGAGGCCGGGTCGGCACCGAAGGACTCGTTGGCCTGCTTCAGCGAGAGGCTGATACGGCGGCGCTCGAGGTCGATGTCGATGACCTTGACGAAGATCTCGTCGTTGACCTGGACGACCTGCTCCGGGATCTCCACGTGGCGCTCGGCCAGCTCGGAGATGTGGACCAGGCCCTCGATGCCCTCGTCGACGCGCACGAACGCACCGAACGGAACGAGCTTGGTGACCTTACCCGGGACGACCTGACCGATCTGGTGCGTCCGGGCGAACTGCTGCCACGGGTCTTCCTGGGTCGCCTTGAGCGACAGGGAGACACGCTCGCGGTCCATGTCGACGTCGAGGACCTCGACCGTGACCTCCTGGCCGACCTCGACGACCTCGGAGGGGTGGTCGATGTGCTTCCAGGACAGCTCGGAGACGTGGACGAGACCGTCGACGCCACCCAGGTCCACGAAGGCACCGAAGTTGACGATGGAGGAGACGACGCCGGAGCGCACCTGGCCCTTCTGGAGGGTGGTGAGGAAGGTCTGGCGGACCTCGCTCTGGGTCTGCTCGAGCCAGGCACGGCGGGACAGGACCACGTTGTTGCGGTTCTTGTCCAGCTCGATGATCTTGGCCTCGAGCTCCTTGCCCACGTAGGGCTGCAGGTCGCGGACGCGGCGCATCTCGACCAGGGAGGCGGGGAGGAAGCCACGGAGGCCGATGTCGAGGATGAGACCACCCTTGACGACCTCGATGACGGTACCGGTGACGATCCCGTCCTCTTCCTTGATCTTCTCGATCGTGCCCCAGGCACGCTCGTACTGAGCGCGCTTCTTGGACAGGATGAGGCGGCCTTCCTTGTCCTCCTTCTGGAGAACCAGGGCCTCGATCTCATCGCCGACGGCGACGACCTCGTTGGGGTCGACGTCGTGCTTGATCGAAAGCTCGCGGGAGGGGATCACACCTTCGGTCTTGTAACCGATGTCGAGCAGGACCTCGTCCCGGTCGACCTTCACGATGACGCCGTCGACGATGTCGCCGTCGTTGAAGTACTTGATCGTCTCGTCGATCGCGGCGAGGAAGGCTTCCTCGTTACCGATGTCGTTGACCGCTACCTGCGGGGTGGTGGCGGTGGTCTCGGTGCTGCTCGTCATGTGGGAAAGGGCTCCGGTACGGACATTGAGTCGTAGGCACTGCTACGCCGGGAGCCCGTATCGCACTGCCGAAGCCGGACAGCCTGAGAAGCGCGTTTCCTTTCCGAAGGCCGGAAAAGCGCCTCGACAACCGAGGGGACATACAACAGATGCGAGCGCAGCCTGCTCCGTCTGAGGCGCGCAGGCCCGCAGCGCAACTTGTAGCATACGGGGGCAGCCGGACACGGTCAATGCGCGAAGGCGCACACCAGGGGGCGGACCGCCCCATACCCGGCACAACTCATGTTCGATGAGGCCACAGCGGCCTCACTGCATGTGCAGCTACAGGTTCGAGCGAAGACTACGACGACGGGCCCCATGAACCAAGAGGACGAAGCGGAAGCGACGCGACGCGACGCCGGAGACACGGAGAGCAGCCGGGCGAACCGGGGCTGGTGGGACCGGAACGCGGACGAGTACCAGCTCGAACACGGCGGCTTTCTGGGGGACGACCGATTCGTCTGGGGCCCGGAGGGGCTCGACGAGGAGGACGTACGGCTCCTGGGGACGGCGGAGGACCTGAAGGGCCTGGACGTCCTCGAGATCGGGGCGGGAGCGGCGCAGTGCTCGCGCTGGCTCACCGCGCAGGGCGCCCGCCCGGTGGCCCTGGACCTCTCGCACCGGCAGCTCCAGCACGCGCTGCGGATCGGCGGGGGCGTGCCGCTGGTGCAGGCCGACGCGATCGCGCTGCCCTTCGCCGATGGCTGCTTCGACCTGGCGTGTTCCGCCTACGGGGCGATCCCGTTCGTCGCGGAACCGGTGCGGGCCATGCGTGAGGTACGGCGTGTCCTGCGGCCCGGTGGGCGGTGGGTCTTCTCGGTGACCCATCCGATCCGGTGGGCCTTCCCGGACGAGCCGGGGCCCGAGGGGCTGTCGGTGGCCGCCTCCTATTTCGACCGCACTCCCTACGTCGAGCAGGACGCTTCCGGGCGCGCCGTCTACGTGGAGCATCACCGGACCCTCGGAGACCGGGTGCGGGACCTGGTCGCGGCCGGTTTCCGGCTGGTGGACCTGGTGGAGCCGGAGTGGCCCGAAGGGAACAGCCAGGAGTGGGGCGGCTGGTCACCGCTGCGGGGGCGTCTGATCCCGGGCACGGCGATCTTCGTGTGCGAACGGACCTGATCCCGCGTACGGACGGGCCCGAACCCCGTGTGCGGACGCGCCTGAACCTCATGTACGTACGGACCTGAACCCCATGGCCGTTGCACGGGTTCGAACCGGTGTGCGGACGGGCCTGGCGGTCGGCCGAGGCGGGGCAGGTTCATCTGCCAAGGTGGCCCGGCACCCGCGCGCACGCTCCGGGCGCCGTGCCCATGTCCCGTACCGAGTGCGTTCCGAGCGTTCGACCAGCGGCGGGCCGACGTCCTGCTGAGCACGGGTGGCTGCGGGCGCCGGTTTCGTCCGTCCGGTGCCGGTCGGCTCGCCGGCTCGTGCCGCTGCGAGACTGGGACCGTGATCCGGACCGAGGCGCTCGACCAGCTTCCCGTACGGACCGCGCTGCCCGCGCTGCGGGATGCGCTGGACCGGCGCGGCGCCGCTGTGCTGTGCGCGCCGCCGGGTACCGGCAAGACCACTCTCGTGCCGCTGGCGCTGTCGGGACTGGTCGCGGACGGCGAGGACAGCGGGGACGGGGCCGTACGGCGGGTCGTCGTGGCCGAGCCGCGGCGCATCGCGGCGCGGGCCGCCGCCCGGCGCATGGCGTGGCTGCTGGGCGAGGACGTCGGCGGGCGGATCGGTTTCACGGTGCGCGGCGAGCGGCGCGTGGGACCGGACACGGTCGTCGAGGTGGTGACGACGGGTGTGCTGCTGCAGCGGCTGCAACGCGACCAGGAGCTGGCCGGGGTCGACGCCGTGGTCCTGGACGAGTGCCACGAACGGCATCTCGACGCCGACACGGCTGCCGCCTTCCTGCTGGATGTCCGGGCGGCACTGCGGCCGGATCTCTGGCTGGTCGCCGCGTCGGCGACGACGGATGCACAGGGCTGGGCAAGGCTGCTCGGGGGCAGCGGCCCGGACGGTCCGGCGGCTTCGGGGGCAACGAACGCGCCGGTCGTCGAGGCGCAGGGGGTCTCCCATCCCGTGGAGGTGGTCCGGGCCCCGCCGTCGCGTCCCGTTCGGCCGCCGCACGGTATGCGGGTGGACCCCGCGCTGCTGGACCATGTCGCGGCCGTCGTCCGGCGGGCGCTGCGCGAGCGCGAGGGTGACGTCCTGTGCTTTCTGCCCGGCGTCGGGGAGATCGGGCGTGTCGCGGACCGGCTGGGCGGGGTCGGTGCGGAGGTTCTGCAGGTGCACGGGCGGGCTCCCGCGGCCGTGCAGGACGCGGTGCTCGCCGGCGGTACGGGCGGTCGGCGCGTCGTACTGGCCACGTCGGTCGCCGAGTCGAGTCTGACCGTGCCGGGCGTACGGGTCGTGGTGGACGCTGGGCTGGCGCGGGAACCGCGGACGGACCACGCGCGCGGGCTGAGCGCGCTGACGACCGTACGGGCGTCGCAGGCGGCGGCCCGGCAGCGTGCGGGCCGGGCGGGGCGGGAGGCCCCGGGGACCGTGTACCGCTGCTGGGCGGAGGGCGAGGACGCGCGGCTTCCACGGTGGCCGTCGCCGGAGATCAAGGTCGCGGACCTGGCTGCGTTCGCGCTGCAGACGGCGTGCTGGGGTGACCCGGCGGCGTCCGGGCTCGCCCTGCTGGACCCGCCGCCGGGCGGAGCCATGGCCGCGGCGGGCGAGGTGCTCCGTGCGATCGGCGCGGTGGACGCGGAGGGCCGCGCGACCGCCCGGGGCGCCCGGATGGCGCGGTTCGGTCTGCACCCGCGGCTTGCGCGGGCGCTTCTGGACGGCGCGCGGCAGGTGGGCGCGCGCCGGGCGGCGGAGGTGGTCGCACTGCTGTCGGAGGAGCCGCCGCGGGAGTACGGCGACGACGTGGTGTCGGCGTGGCGCTCGGCCCGGCGTGGCGGGGACGCGTACGCGGGGCGCTGGCGGGCCGAGGCCCGGCGTCTGGAGGGCGCGCTGCGTGCGGCCGGGCCGCCACGCGCGCGTGGGGCGGGCGACGGCCCGTCGGCCGGACGCGCGGCCGGTCCGTCGACGGACACGCCGGCGCCCGGGGGCGGGGTCCTCACCGACGACGTAGCTGCCGGGCTCGTCGTCGCGCTGGCCTTCCCCGAGCGGGTGGCGCGTGGCCGGGGCCCCGGCGCGTACCTCATGGCCTCCGGGACGGGGGCCGGGCTCGGAGACGGGTCGCGGCTCGGGACGGCCGAGTGGATCGCCGTCGCCGTCGCCGACCGGCCGCTCGCGGCGGCCTCGGCGCGGATACGGCTCGCCGCGGTGATCGACGAGGCGACCGCCCGGACGGCGGCCGCGCCGTTGTACGCGTCGGGCGAGGAAGTGGCGTGGTCCGCCGAGCGACG